>NZ_OUNR01000020.1 GCF_900403705.1 Nitrospira lenta
CCGTCTCACCGACCTTTACTGTTGATCGAGACGGAACCTATACGGCCCAGCTGATCGTCAATGACGGCACGGTGAGCAGCACCCCCGATACCGTCAACATCACAAGCGACAATGTCGCCCCGGTGTCCAATGCCGGCCCCGACCAACTTGGCAAACAACCCGCATCCGTCATCGCTTTAGATGGTCTCGGTAGTTCCGATGCCAATGGTGACCCGCTCACCTACAGTTGGTCGCTCACCAAACCGGTAGGCAGTGCGGCAACTCTCGTCAATCCGACCACCGCATCACCGACCTTTACGGTTGATCGAGAGGGTAATTACGTTGCACAACTCATTGTGAATGACGGCACCGTGAATAGTTCTCCCGACAGCGTAATTGTGACCGTTACCAATGTGGCGCCTATTGCCAACGCCGGCCCCGACCAAAGCGGCCAAACAGTAGCAGCGCTGATCCACCTCAGTGGTAGCGCCAGCACTGATGGCAACGGAGATCTGCTCACCTATAGCTGGACATTGATAACTAGGCCTCCAGGCAGCGTGGCAACTCTGGCCAATCCAACCACTGTCTCGCCGGCATTCACCGCAGATCTTAGCGGTTCCTACACCGTCGAACTCGTCGTGAGCGACGGCCAAGTAAGCAGTTCACCAGACACCGTGACCATCATTGTTAATTAACTAGTAGGGCTGAGGGCATTGTGAAGTACTCCCACAATGTTCCCTCAGCCCATACTCACTCCTCCCCTCCCCCTTCGTAGGGCAGACAAACTCAGGGTTGTTTCGGTATGATGCGCGAATAATTTCAACCGAGAGCAAACCGGCCATCAGCCGGTACTTGCGAAGAGTGCAGTCAGATTTTACTGCCATAACTTTGAAGAGATCGTCGTGCGGATATTTGCGTTGACGCGCAACACAGAGACAGCCCTTGCGAATCAGTGGACTCTCGCCCTGATACTTCTGCTTGCAGTTGGAGTTGCGGCCTGCGGCGACGTCTCTAATGCTCCGACCCCAGCACCAGGACCAGGCGCTTTGACGATTACCGCGACGGCTCTGCCGCATGGGACGGCAAATCTACCCTATGCCGAAACAGTAGGACCATCGGGAGGCATTTCGCCATACAGCTTGTCAGTGACTCCCGCGCTTCCGGCCAATCTCTCGCTAAATCAAACCACGGGTATTATTACAGGAACGCCCGTCGCTCAAAGTAGCGGGACCTATACCTTCACGTTGCAAGATGCCTCGGTACCTCCACAGTCAGTACAAAAAGCCCTTGCACTGACAATCAACCAGGCGGCAGCCATCCTATCGATTACCACTCCATCGCTCCCCAGCGGGAATGTCGGTCGAGCCTATAGCCAGACTGTCCAAGTTGCCGGCGGGGCTGGTGCGCTGACATGGAGCATCCTTCCCGGTGGCGTACTGCCACAGAACGTAAATCTGAATCCGTCGACCGGTGTAATTTCTGGCACGCCGACGGCGCCAGGCACATCGACTTTCACCGTACGGGTCACCGATACGACAGGGCAAGCTGACCAGCAGGCCTACTCGATTCTTATCAACCCAGCAACTCCGCCGAATATCACGACCATCTTGCTTCCTGGTGGAACAGTCGGACAAGCCTATAACGAAACACTACAAGCGACAGGCGGAACAGGAACCTTAGCTTGGAGCCGCAGTGCTGGATCACTTCCCGTCAATCTCACCTTGAGTTCGAGCGGAGTCATTTCAGGCACTCCGACCAACACGGGCACGGCAACCTTCACCGTGCGAGTGACGGATGCACTATCACAGTCAGATACCCAACAGTTTTCAATCTCCGTCACCACCGCACTGACGATTACAACCACCTCCATAGCGAGCTGCCGAGTTAATCGCAATTGCAATCGGTCATTGGCTGAATCCGGAGGCACAACTCCCTACACATGGAGCCTCAATGCTGGCTCAGAGGGGCTTCCGGCTGGTTTGTCATTGAGCCAGGACGGCGTGATCAGCGGAACCGCTACGGTTATTGGATCAACATCACCGACGTTCAGAGTGCAGGACTCAGCCGGCCGATCCGTCACCAAGCAACTAACGGTCACAATTACGTCCTAATTGACGTCGGTTTGACTTCCCCTTCCCTGCCCTCCTAGAATCCGACCATGGCTTCGTCCTTCGTTCATCTCCATCTGCACACCCAGTTCAGCCTCCTCGACGGCGCGAATCAGATCGAGCCGCTCGTGCAGCAGATCAAGTCATTTGGTCAGCCGGCCGTGGCCATGACCGACCATGGCAACATGTTCGGCGCGATCGAGTTCTATCGCAAAGCCAAGGATGCAGGGGTCAAACCCATCATCGGATGCGAAGCCTATATGGCGCTCGGCAGCCGCCATGCGAAGAAGGACAGTGGGCTTGCCCATAACGATTACTACCATCTGATTCTCCTGGCTCGAAATCTGACCGGCTATCAGAACCTCATCAAGCTTTCTAGTAAAGCATACCTTGAAGGGTTCTACTATAAGCCTCGGATGGACAAGGAACTTCTCAAGGAACATCATGAGGGGTTGATTGCCTTGTCAGGCTGCCTCAGCGGCGAAATTCCTTACCTCATCGGCCAAAAAGACATGGACGGCGCCATAGCCGTCGCAGGGGAATTTCAGGAGATCTTCGGGAAAGAACATTTCTACCTCGAAGTGCAGGCCAACGGTCTCGATCACCAGCGCATCGCCAATGCCGGCCTGATCGAAATACACAAGAAACTCAACATCCCAATGGCAGGCACCAACGACTGCCACTACCTCAAAAAAGAAGACTCCCATCCGCACGAGCTGATGCTCTGCCTCCAAACCGGCAAGACGCGCAGCGACCCGAACCGGATGAAGTTCGACACCGATCAGCTCTACGTCAAATCGACGGAAGAAATCACGCCGGCCTTTGCCGAATTTCCCGGTGCCGTCACGAACACCTGCCGCATCGCGGACAATTGCGACCTGGAGCTCGTCCTTAACAAGACGCACCTGCCGCAATACAAAGTCCCGGAAGGCTATACCCGCGAATCCTACGTCGAGCAGCTGGCCATCGAAGGACTCACGGCCCGGCTGAAAGAACGGCCCAGCACGATCCTGCCGGCCGCCTATGAGTTGCGACTGCGCGAAGAGCTGATGGTTATTTGCTCCATGGGCTTTGCCGGCTATTTCCTGATCGTCTGGGACATTATCCGCTTTGCTCGCTCACGCAATATTCCAGTCGGACCGGGACGCGGTTCGGCGGCGGGCAGTCTCGTCGCTTATGCACTGCGCATCACGGACCTTGATCCGCTCGTCTACAGCCTGCTCTTCGAGCGGTTCCTGAATCCAGAACGTGTGTCCCTCCCCGATATCGACATGGACTTCTGCATGGATCGCCGCGGCGAGGTGATCAACTATGTCGTAGATAAATACGGCAAAGACCACGTCGCCCAGATCATTACGTTCGGCACGCTCGGCGCGAAAGCCGCGATCCGCGATGTCGGTCGCGTGCTCGAAATCCCCTATGCCGAAGCCGACAAGGTCGCCAAGCTGATACCCAACCAGCTCAACATGACCCTGCAACAGGCGCTGGAGCAAGAGCCCAAGCTGATGGAGTTGGTCAACACCGACGCCCGCATCGCCGAGCTCATGAAAGTCGCGCAATCGTTGGAAGGCCTGGCGCGGCACGCCTCGACCCACGCGGCTGGCGTCGTCATCTCCGAAGGCCCGCTGACCGACCATGTGCCCCTCTACAAGGGGGCCAACGACGAAATCGTGACGCAATACACGATGGGCGATGTCGAAAAGATCGGCCTGGTCAAATTCGACTTCCTCGGGCTCAAGACCCTGACCATGATCCACCGGGCGGAGATTCTTATCAACGAAACGCATCCCGATCAGCCTCCGCTCGCGGTGGAACAGCTCCCCTTCGACGATGTGAAAACCTTTGAACTCCTTTCGTCCGGCAAAACCACCGGGATCTTTCAGCTGGAAAGTTCCGGCATGCGCGACCTGCTCACCGGCTTCAGACCGGACCGATTTGAAGACATCATCGCCATCATCGCCCTTTACCGCCCCGGTCCGATGGACCTGATTCCAGACTTCATCAAGCGCAAGCAAGGCAAAATTCCGATCACCTACGAGACGCCCGAACTTGAGCCGATCCTGAAGGACACCTATGGGGTCATCGTCTATCAGGAACAGGTCATGGCGATCGCCAACAAGATCGCTGGCTTCTCACTAGGACAAGCCGACATTCTCCGCCGCGCGATGGGCAAGAAAAAGCCGGAGGAAATGGAGAAGCTGCGCGTCAAATTCCTGGAAGGCGCGAAGAACAACAAGATCGCCGAGAAGAAGGCGGACAAGCTCTACGAGCTGATTCAAAAGTTTGCCGGCTACGGATTCAATAAGTCGCACGCGGCGGCCTATGCCGTCGTCTGCTATCACACGGGCTACCTCAAGGCGCACTACCCGACTGAATTCATGGCCGCGCTCATGACCACGGACATGGGTAATCAGGATAAGATCGTCGGCTACTTCACCGAATGCCGCGATCTCGGCATCAAGGTGCTGGGGCCCGACATCAACGAGAGCGGCAAGAACTTTACGGTCATCGACCGCGCTATCCGATTCGGCATGGCAGCGATCAAGAACGTGGGCGAGGGAGCGGTCGAATCCGTCCTGGCCATTCGCGCAGAGAACGGCCCGTTCAAATCCTTTTACGACTTCTGCCGGCGTGTCGACCTGCATAAAGTGAATAAGCGCATGCTGGAAGGCCTGATCAAGACCGGCGCCTTTGATTCCTCCGCCGCGAAACGGGCGCAGCTGATGGCCGTGATGGACCAAGCCGTCGAAGACGGCGCAGCCGCCCAGCGCGAGCGCGACCTGGGACAAACCAGTATCTTCGGCGATGAGCATAGCGGGCCCGACACCTCAGCCACGCTGGCGACGCCTCCACTCCCGCCGATTGCTGAGTGGGATCAAGCACTGCGATTAAAATATGAGCGGGAGCTGACCGGGTTTTACATCACCGCCCATCCACTCACCCGATACGAAGCGACACTCAAAGCCCTCTCGACAGCCACGACCGTCGGCTTGTCGGACGTGTCCGACGGGAAAGAAGTCAGAATCTGCGGCATCATCGCCTCGGTCAAATCGATGATTACGAAAAAAGGCGATCGGATGGCCTATCTGAACGTCGAAGATCTTCACGGGACGGTCGAAGTCATTGCCTTCCCCGATCTCTTTAAAACAGCCGGCGAGCTGATTGCGCCGGAGCGGCTGGTGCGCATCACCGGCACCATCGATCGCGGGGACAAAGGCACCAAGCTGCGCGGCGTGAAGATCGAGCCGCTCGCCGAGGTGCAGACGCAGTCAATCAAGCGCGTACAGATCAGATTGTCGAATCGATCGGAGACCACCGATCAACTACCGAAACTGCGCGACATTTTCACGCGCTATCCGGGCAACACCACCGTGTCGCTGACGTTGTCTATGGAAAATGCCCTGGAAGCCGATACGGTCCCTCTGCCGAACCATACGATTTCACCCAGCGAATATTTCGTAGCAGACGTCGAAGAAGTGCTAGGCAAAGGGGCCCTCTCTTTGCTATCTTAGTGTACGTAATTGGGGGTATGCCTCCATAGGATTCACCCTGGAATACCGAGCTCCATGCGCGACTATCTCGAATTTGAAAAGCCTGTTCGCGAGATCGAAGAAAAGATCGAAAAGTTAGCGGCGGCCAATTCAGGCAAGGCCTCCACGCAGGAAGAAATCAGGAAGTTGCGCGGAAAACTTGCGCAAGTCGAGCATCAGCTCTATAGCACATTGACCCCCTGGCAGCGGACCCAACTCGCCCGCCACCCTCAGCGCCCCAGCACACTCGATTACATCAGCGAGCTCAGCCGCGGATTTTTGGAACTCCATGGGGATCGCTCATTCGGAGACGACCGAGCCATTGTCGGGGGATTTGCCAAGTTCAACGACCGGACGGTCATGATCATCGGCCACCAGAAGGGCAAGACACTGAAGGAACGCATGCAGCGAAACTTCGGCATGCCCAATCCTGAAGGCTATCGGAAAGCGTTGCGTCTGATGCGATTGGCAGAAAAGTTCGGCCATCCCATCCTGACCTTCATCGATACCCCGGGAGCTTACCCTGGGATCGGCGCAGAAGAGCGCGGACAGGCGGAAGCGATCGCCAGAAATCTTTTGGTGATGTCACGCCTGAAAGTCCCGATTCTGTCCGTCGTGATCGGCGAAGGCGGAAGCGGCGGCGCACTGGCGCTCGGAGTCTCAGACCGCGTTCTCATGCTGGAACATTCGGTCTATTCGGTGATTTCTCCGGAAGGATGCGCGGCTATTCTCTGGGACAACCCCGCTAAGGTTCCGGATGCGGCCATGGCCCTTAAGATCACGGCCCAGGATCTGATGGGTCTCGGCGTGATCGATGAAATTATTCCAGAGCCCTTAGGCGGAGCGCACCGCGAACCCAAGGCCGTCTGCGACCGGGTAGCCAAAGCCCTCACCAATCAACTGTTCCAACTGCTCGATCTCCCGCACAACGAACTCCTGAACCAGCGCGATCTCAAATTCCGCAAGATGGGCGCCGTTGAAGGACTAGTCGCGCAGGCGTAACCCGCAACAATGCTCTATTCCAGCAAGCCCGTGCTTTTTAATCGCTGGTGAATTGCCGCCTGCATGGCTGAGGCCACTTCCGTTCGGCAGGCATCCAAACTCGAATCTTGCAGATAGCGATCCACCGTCCGCGGCAGTTTTTTCCACCAGGCCTTCGCTGAGATCCGCGCCTGATCCGCTTCAACACCACCCCCAACAAGCAGCTTTCGAATCTCCTGTTCAAAGAATGCGACGTGGGTTTCCTCGTCGTCCACGATGGACTGCATGTCCGGACGCAATCCAACCAGCAGCTTCGCAAACTCCAGCCCCAGCGCTTCGTATCCGAACAACAGCACGGCCAATGACGGCCACTGGTGCGGCACCGTCGGCAACACCTCACGCCCCCAGGACTGATAGCCCACCAGCGTTTCAAAATGTTTTAAATGCTCTTCCTCATCGGCTTCGTGCTGCTTGAGAAAGGCCAAAACATTCGCCGGCACATCGCGCAACTGCGCCGCCCGCACAGCCCACAGAGCCATGGCCTCGGCTTTCAAGAAACGTTCGAGAATCGGCCGCTCGCTACTAGGAGGAATGGTCATCGACACACTGGCAGCAAGAATGAGGTTGAACGATCTGACGCAATACCGAACCGGTTGCACAGAGACACGACACTGAGTAGGATGCCCACGCGCTCACCTCTGCCTTGTCGAAAGGACACCCACATGCCGTCAGACACTCCACATTTCGCACCCATGATTCTTTCCTTCGCACTGCTCGCGGGATGCGCATCCATGGGAAATCCCCCTGACGATCTGATGAAGCATGTCCCGCTGATCGAAATCGGAAAACCGGAACCAGCCGACAAAAATTACATCCTCTACATTCCAGGAGGCAAGACCATCCCTGTTCAGCTGGCGGTGAAAGGCCCCCTCGTCGTCAATCCTGGAGAAGCCACCACTCGCATCCAACTAACCCAGAGCCTCTACATTTATAAGGAATGGTCCAGCCTCGACGGAAGGAACTGGACCCATCAAGCCTTTCAAGGGCGAGTCTCGATTGGCCTGGCCCCACAGGGAGGCATCGTCGAAGTTTTCGTGAGCCGACCGGATTAACGCGGCTTCAACCATTCCACCGCCCCTGCTCCGGCTGCGCGGCCACTGGCAAAACAGGCCGTCAAGAGATACCCGCCCGTTGGGGCTTCCCAATCCAGCATCTCTCCGGCGCAAAACACCCCCGGCACCTCACGCAACATCAACCTGGCATCCACCGCTTCAAAAATGACTCCGCCGGCCGAGCTGATCGACTCCGCCAGCGGTCTGGTCGCAATCAGCTTCAACGACAGCGACTTGATCGCGGCGGCTAGCTTGGCCGGATCGGCAAAGTCCTCTTTTGACACGACTTCGCGCAACAGCCCGACCTTCACTCCGGCCATACCCACCCGCCGCTCCAAATGCGTCGCCATGGTTTTTTTCCCGCGCGGCTTGGCAAGATCGTTCGTCAAACCGTTGAGGTCACGGTCCGGCGCCAAATCCAGCCGCAAGGCTGCGAATCCCTTGGTGGCAATTTCATCGCGCAACAGTGCGGACATCGAGTAGATCACGCCGCCTTCCACTCCGGTCGTCGTCACGACGAATTCGCCCTGCTGCCACTTCTCGCCGCCCGCCGGAGTCTGAATTTTCAACGCCACAGACTTGACCGGGTGGCCCGCAAACTTGTTTTTGAAAATCTCCGTCCAAGCAATGTCGAACCCGCAGTTGGCCGGTCGTAACGGACTCACCGAGACGCCGCGCTGAACGAGCCACGGCACCCAGGCCGCATCTGAACCGAGTTGCGGCCAACTCCCGCCGCCCAGCGCGAGAATGACCGCATCGGCACGAACGATCTGATTGCCTTCGGGGGATTCGAATTGCAACGCGCCCTGCGCATCCCATCCGCGCCAGCAATGCCGCACATGAAACCGAACGCCAGCCTGACGCAGCCGCCGCAGCCAAGCCCGCAGCAACGGCGCCGACTTCATATCTTTCGGAAACACCCGGCCGGACGATCCCACAAATGTCTCAATCCCTAGTCCCTTGACCCAGGTGCGCAGCGCCTCAGGTCCAAAGCTCGCCAGGAGTGGCGCAATCTGAGTCCGCCGTATCCCATACCGCGACAACATTTTCTCGACCGGCTCGGAGTGCGTGAGATTCAGCCCACCCTTCCCGGCCAGCAAGAATTTCCGCCCGACCGACGGCATCGCGTCATACAGGTCCACTTGGGCTCCCGCTGCGCTCGCACTTTCCGCGGCCATCAGGCCAGCCGGACCGCCTCCGACAATCGCAATCTTCATCGGGCCCACCGCGATCCGTTTCCATAAATCTTCCGCATCGTCATGTCGCGCGTCGCTTTCCTGTGGTTGATTGTTTCAAAACTAGCTGGAGCACTACCGCCTGATTGAATCGTTCGTCCCGGGCAGAATACACCAGCGTGACAGGGCCTTCCTTCGCTTGCTGTCTGACGGTATCAAGCAACGGCTGCTGTTCCCGTAATTCCGTCCGATACCGCTCGCAAAATTCTTCCCACTTGGCCGGATCATGATTGAACCACTGCCGCAAAGCCGTGGACGGGGCAATGTCTCGCATCCACAGATCAATACGCGCCGCGACTTTCGAGACACCCCGCGGCCAGAGTCGATCCACCAGAATCCGATATCCATCGCCCTCAGCAACCGGCGCATAGATGCGCTTGATTCTGACCAGGGTCGAGGCCATTACAATCCAATCGTTTCAATCCGCTGCAACTCTTCCGGCGTCAAGGTGAAGTGATCCGCCGCCAGGTCTTCCTTCATGTGTTCTGGATTCGTGGTTCCCGTCAGCGGCAACATCCCGATCTGCATGGCGAATCGAAAGACAATTTGCGCGAGCCCAGCCCCGTACTTTACCGCCATTGCGCGCACATCAGGCTCTGTAAAGACCTCACGATTCGCCGTGAGAAGCGAGAAGCCCTGATAAATGATCCGATGTTCTCGACACAGATCCCGCACCTCTTTGTCCCAACCGAAGGCGGCATAGCAGCGATTCTGTACGACCATCGGCTTGTGCCTGGCCTTGGCACAGAGCAACGCGAGCTGTTCAGCCGATACATTGCTAATACCGATCATTTTGGCCTTGCCGGAATCGTAGAACGACTCGATTGCCGCCCAGACCTCCCAATCTGCCGCGCCCAATCCCCTCCTGGAATAGGGCCCGTGCAGGACATAGGAATCGAGATAGTCGGTGTGGAGATGCGACAAAGAACTCTGAAAGGACTGACTGACCTGGGTCGTAAGATCGGCCGTCGCCTCATAGGGCGTCCGGTGGTCTTGCCCGTCAACCGAGGTAAACTTGGTCTGAAGAAACAGCGCGTCCCGCTTGACCCCTTGCGTGGCCAAATTGAGTAACGCATCCCCGACCATGGCTTCTTGATAATGAATCAACTGGTTGGCTGTATCGATTGCCGTAAAGCCTGCCGCCACGGCGAGTTGCACCAACTGGCTCGTGGCCTCTTTCTTCCAGGCCGTGCCGTACATAAATGAGGGAATCGAGATACCGTTATATGCTGTCAACGTCATGACATCGCCTCCTGGGCGCATGCTGACGGAAACCACCCCTCCCTGTCCAGCGGGATCGAGTCCATATCGCAGCCATGCGCCAGACCATCCGGCCGCCGCTTCCCATGGGGAGGCATCTCCCCATGGACTCTGCTATACTTCACAGCATGTATCGCTGGATTCTGCCTCAGATGCTCATGATCGGCCGGCTCGCGCTCCTGATCTGCTTGTGGACCACAAGCGACCGAGTGATTGATCTGGTATTTGAGGAGCCGGACGTGGCGGTCGCCACCGAGGCGTCCGCAGACGAGCCGGATAATGCCGCAGAACACCTGCTCATGCCATCCGAGCGAACGGTTCACTCACCCTCCGGTACCCTCACCTCGGCCACGGCCACTGACCTAGATACGTGGTCTATAGCCATCTCGGCAGTAGACCACGCGGCTCCGAGAGCGGCACCGCCGCTGCACACACCTCCTAAAAACACACCCGCTTCCTTTTCCGTACCTCTTCGCATCTAGACCCATCCGGCGTCTCCACGCTCGCGCTCGTCTCGTTGATCGACGGGCGCTTTCTTCCTAACCACGGAGGCCTGTGATGCGGCATGCGTATGCCTTTTTAGGTTCCTCACCTATTCGCGTTCGGTTTTGGCTCGCGTTGAGCCTCATATGGACACTGAACTACCTGACCGTATTCAACGTGGCCCTCGCTGCCCAAGACACGGCAAACGACGACATCGTCTCGATCACTACGGTCCAGATCGAAGGACTCGTCCATACGGAACAAGCCACCATTCTTCGGCTGCTGCCTCGGCCCTTACCAGCCGAATTCACCCGCGCTGAGATCGAAGAATTTGAGCGGCGTGTGCGCAACCTGAGCCTCTTCGATCACGTGCAGGTTACGCGCGACGGCCGCTCGCTGACGGTTGCCGCCCAGGAAAAGATCACTCTGGCGCCGATCCTGAATTTTACGAGCGGCAGCAGCACAAAGGATCTGAACGCCACCATCGGCCTGGTGGAATACAACCTGTTCGGCACCGGCACGCAACTCGGCGGGCAGTTCAATTACAGCCAACGCGGACCGAACGTCGATCTATGGATCTCACAACATGGCTTTGAGCCGGATCGGTGGGCCAAAGAGATCAAAGGCTCGTATAACGTGAACGGCATCCGGTTTGCCGACTCCACGACAACCTGGACGCGGAACCGGTTCGGGGGCGAGTTGGAACTGAAGGGACCATACCTGTATGGCTCGCCATTGCGGTATGAAGTGGTCCTGAAAGCGTACCGCGAGCAGATCGAGGACCTGAACGGTGCCCGCCGCCCGCCCAACGGATACTATGTCGGCGTGATTCCTGAACTGACATGGGACAAATACCACTGGCACGATCTGGTGCCGAGCGGGTATCGCATCGCGCTCGAACTGCGACCCGGCTTCATGTTCGGCGCCAATCAGCAGCGCCATGAAGCCAAATTGCGCTACCTCCAGGGCATCCCCATGGGGGCCACCACCGTATTCATGATCAACAGCGTAGCGGAGGCCGTAAACAACAGCGGAAACCCCAATCATAGCCTCTTGCTCGGGAGCATCGCGGGCGTGCGGGGACTGTCCGACAATCTGTATCGCAATCGCGCACAGGCCTACGCCAATCTGGAAATCCGGCACGCCATTTCAGTCGCACCACGCTGGGCCGTACAAGGCGTCCTGTTCTCTGACTTCGGCACATTTCAATCATTCAACGAGGACGGCACACTTCACGACTGGCGGAGAGCAATCAATGTGGGAACCGGTATACGCGTCGTCCCCACGTTTCTCTCCAATACCCTCTTGCGGGTTGACGTGGGCCATCTTTTCTCACCAAATCACAACACGCTGGTGCAGATCGGCATCACTCAGTATTTCTAGTCGGGGCATGAAATGGTACGGCGAAGCGTCCATGACTGTTGTTCCAAACCGCCGGCAGAGCTGCTAGAGTGCGGCGCACGCGAACAATACAGAGCAAACGACTATGGACAGCGACGAAACACTTCCCCTTGTCGAACTGAGAGTCACCCAGGGCTACAGCCAGGCCAACCCCTGGGTGATCCAGGCGATCTCCGGATTCTTATCGGCCTATTTTATGGAATACCCAGGCTTTCGGGTTCTGAGACACGCCGATGAAGCTGCGTCGGGTATGCACGTGTGGACCTGTGAAATTCCCACTTCCCTGAAAGTGCCTCGCCTGCTCAAACGGCTGCAAGCCGACATCCCGCCATCTACGGTGACTCCACCAAGCGAAACAGCCCCGTCACCAGCGCAATACATCATCGATACCGCCATCTGATTTTCGCAAGCCCTTCTCCCTGCAGCGACAAACCCGCATCACTGCCAACCCGCCGATAGGCCTTACCCTGTAGTTGCCCAGCCTATTGGGATTGTGTAAAAGTTATCTACATCTTCTGACATCACCATCGCTGGTCGGCACCTGGAGTTCAGAAATCCGGTCGCCCTTAGGGTGATGCCGTTAACAACACAAGCCTGGAGCGTTCATGGCACTGTCGATGCGCAGCAAGGTACTTCTTCTGAGTTTGAGTTTATGGTCCCTGAGGAGCGGCGTAGCTCTCGCGACTTCGTTTTGTGCCGTCTACCCATGGGGGCAAGAATGTACCTTTACCAATTATGACGCCTGTGTTGCCGCGGCCGGCAGCGACGGCGGATGCATCTTCAATCCTCAACAGGAAACGCCGCCTTCCGATAACAAAGCTTTTTGCCTCGTGACGGATTCTTACTCAAAATGTGTATTCGATGATGCGCCGCCTTGCCGCCTGGCGGCCAACATAGAAAACATCCAAGGCTCGACCAATGCCGAATGCCGGGAAAATCCAAATCATTAATCACCCCTATCGCTGAGACGCATGACACCTCCAGGCAGCCATCAGAGCCGAAGGTCATGGCAGAAGGGAACACAACGACATAATGGTCAGATATCTACTCATCGCAATGACGATTGGACTCTTGGGCGCGGGAGGTTGTGCATCGTCGGGGCTTACCGTGGCAACCAGTTCAGACCCCGTCACAGATTTCTCCGTATTTCGGACGGTGGCGTACTCAGGGATTTCCGATAGAGGGCGGGAAGTCGGCCCGTCAGACTCTTCACCGATCCGACTGCGCATCAAGAACATGGTTCATGACCAATTAGTTGCCAAGGGAATCCAAGAGGTTGAACTGAAAGAGCACCCCCAGCTCCTCTTGCATCTATTTTATGGCGTCAAAGACTTAATCCGCGTGCAACAGCACTACACCGACGCGTATTCCTACGGTGAGCCTGGTGTCTATGGGAGACTGGGCTCCTATGACTATCCCGACGAGGCCTACGGGCTCTATGGCCTCCAAGGGCGAACCTATACGTATCATGACGGTACCTGGGTGCCTGTCCCGCTAAGTTACGAGACAACGCATGAGGACTATGAAGGGACGTTGATTATTGACTTGGCTGAAGCGCCCACTCACAAGCTGGTATGGCGGGCGGTGATTCGAGGAATATTGAAAGATAGCTTGGAGCAGAACATGGAACGGGAAGGTCAGGGAATTGCCACCGCCTTCAAGGACTATCCGCCCCAGCGCTGATAGGGGCAACTCGCCGAGCCCTGCGACAGCGTTGCTAGATTACCGGCGAGGCTGGAACCACTCCAACACGCGCTCACAGGCGGCTTCGAGCGGGCGGTCGGCCATGACGGCAATGCCGGCCACAGCAAGAAGAGTCATCACCAAACTAGTTTCGTCAAAGTCAGTCATGGGGAGCGCCTCCTGTTGAGACGTACCCTATCTCACTTGTCGGCAACACGGTAGTCCCCGAAAGAGGGGACCAGTTAAACCCAACGACAATCCACTCCCCCTCCTTTCGAGGGGTGAGCGGTCGTCTCGTATTTAATCGCGGAAGAGTCTCACGGCCACCTTCTGACCCTTGATCCTCGTGCGGCCCAATGCTTCGATCACGTCGCGCGCCATGGATTCAGGAACTTCCACGAGCGAAAAGCGTTCTTCGATTTCGACGCCGCCGATCTGAGCGGATCCCAGCTTGGCTTCATTCGCAATCGCACCCACCAAATCCCCCGGCCTGATACCTGCGGCACGGCCAGCGCCGATGTAGATCCGTGCGGAGTTCGGCGTGCGACCGCCGGTCGGGCGCGCACTTGGACGACCCTGTCCCTCCCTGGGGCGAACCCCGCGCGACATCTCTCCTCCGGACATCGGCGACGGACGCCGCATCCCCGGACGAGCATAGTCCGGACGGGAATAGTCCGGCACTCGGGCTTGCACGGAAGGAATCTCCTGCTCTTCCGCATCGCCGCCTTGCGCCTGATGCGCCAGCTTCACCGCTGCCGCCGCGACATCGACCAATTCAAAATCTTTGGCCAGCACCGTGACGACCGAACGGAAATGTTCCACATCACCAGCGGCCAGCAGCTCTCGAATCGACGTCAGCGTCCGTTCGATCCGCTTGGTCCGCAGATCGGCCACGCTCGGCACTTGGGCGACAACAATTTTCGCCTTGGTCAACTGTTCGATATTCCGCAGCAACCGGTGCTCGCGCGGTTCGACGATGGTAATCGCCTCCCCTTCGCGGCCGGCCCGGCCGGTGCGGCCGATCCGATGCACGTACACTTCGGGGGAAGACGGCAAGTCGTAATTCACCACATGCGAGACGCTCGGAATATCCAAGCCGCGCGCCGCGACGTCCGTGGCCACCAGAATTTGCGTTTGCCCGGACTTAAACGCGGTCATGACGCGGTCCCGCTGCGGCTGGCTCATGCCGCCATGAATCGCTTCCGCGCGATAATCCCGTCCCGCCAAACCGGCCGTCAGTTCATCGACCTCCAACCGGGTCCGGCAGAAGACCAGCGCCGATTTCGGAGCCGCCAGATCCAGCACCCGTATCAAGGCCGCCACTTTGTAGGGACGATTCACCACATACGCTGTTTGCAGCACACGCGGCGCCGCTCCGGCCTTAACCAATTCTTTGGCAATCTTGATCTCGACCGGATTTTTCAGATGACGATGGGCGATCGACGCAATGCGCGGCGGCATCGTGGCGGAAAACAGCGCCGTCTGCCGCTCCGGGGGCGTCTGGGTCAGAATTGCCTCCAGATCGTCGGCAAAACCCATATCCAACATTTCATCCGCTTCGTCCAGCACCACCATCTGCACATGCTTCAGCTGCAGCGTGTTCCGTCGAATATGGTCGAGCGCCCGCCCAGGCGTGGCCACCACGACATCCACTCCGCGCTTCAGCGCATAGAGTTGCGGCCCGATCGCCTGGCCGCCGTACACCGCCAACACCGAAATCCGCAGCTCCTTGCCGTACCGCTGCATCGCTTCGCCGACCTGAATCGCCAGCTCGCGCGTCGGCACCAGAATCAGGGCCGCCGGGCGCTGCTTCGCGCCATGCGCCAGCCGCTGCAACATCGGCAAGGCAAACGAGGCGGTCTTCCCGGTTCCGGTGGCCGCCTGCCCCAACAGATCGCGGCCGGCCAATAACGGAGGAATGGACTCCCGTTGAATCGGCGTGGGCTCTTCATACCCCAGCGTATCCAGTGTCGCCAGCAACGAGCCTTCAAGGCCGAGCGCGGCGAAGCCGGGAGAAAACCCATGAACGGAGGGGGCAGTGGACGGCTCAGTGTGATCGGATTTCATATAGCCTAGGCGGCACCTTTCTGGTGTGAGCAGGATGCTGAACAAGTCCGCCAGCGGCGTTCTCGCTTCACTCAGAGGCTCGACGTACCGACCGGTACGCCTCGCCACTTCGTTGGCTGCGGCCTGGCTGGACAGCCTTGTTGAGCATCCTGAAATTGCGCTGAACTCAGCTCCATGCTGAAGCTCGTCGCTCTATGTCTGGCAGCGGCCGAGTTGTCCGCTGCCTGTTAGACCGACATGTGCTTGGGCCACAACGACTCAAGCTCAGGAAACTTTTTACGATAATCGGCGTGACTGGCGTGAATGACTTTCATCGCTTCTTCGCGCCCATACACGCTGGTAATCTCGACTTTGTGTTGCACCGAACCCGGCGCCATCTTGTAGGTCAAGAAGTAATGTTGCAACCGGTCGATCAAGGCGATCGGACAATCGCCGATATCTTTGAAATCGCCGTAGGCCGCATCATCCTTCATCACCGCGATAATCTTGTCGTCGGCTTCGCCGCCGTCGGCCATGCTGAATCCCCCGATGGGAATCGCCGTGAGTAAGATATCGCTATGGGCGATCGTCTTCTCCGTCAGGACGCAAATGTCCAACGGATCGCCGTCGCCGACCATATTCTTCCGCTTTGCCCGCTTGCCGAACAGCCCGGCCACTTTTTCGCC
Source organism: Nitrospira lenta (assembly GCF_900403705.1). Lineage (NCBI taxonomy): Bacteria > Pseudomonadati > Nitrospirota > Nitrospiria > Nitrospirales > Nitrospiraceae > Nitrospira > Nitrospira lenta. The sequence goes on from NZ_OUNR01000020.1 coordinate 16,505, forward strand.
GCAATAGGTTTGCGGAATAAGTCCGTAATACACCGGACAGAAGTTAGAAAACCGCTGCGGACGATCTACCTTCAAAAATCCGCTGTCCTTATCGACTTCGTATTTCACGGTGTCGGTCGGCACAATCTCGATATAGGTCGTCACCACGTCCGGCGCCTGCTCCCCGATCGACACGCCGTGCCACGGATGCGCCTTGAACATCAAACCCATCAATCGCTGAATTGGATCCATCCCCGAACGCCCCATCGACTCCTCCTGAGCTGAATGCTAATACCCACGCGCCGGCATAGGCCGAACGCAGTTGCCTCAACTGAGTACACGATGCTGAATGAGAGACCGTGAAACGGATCGCGCGGCCGGCCGGTTCCGCACTCATCGACAGCCGCAGGCACGAACCGGCCCGGCAGCTGACTCGCTCCACGCCGCAGACCGAAGCCTGCGCGCCCGAGCGGCAGCATACGTAGGCCGCCTACCAGCAACAAGATGCGGAACGGTCTCTTTCGCAGAGGACAACGAACAACGGACAGGAGGATAAACGGCTAGTCGTCTTCAGGCAGTTGAATCGGTCCGGCCCATTCCCCTTTGGCCAGCGCCACTTCCTGATACCCGCCATCAGGCCACTGAAACTGTCCGACCTGGTCCACTTCCACGATAAACGGGTCGGCCTCATGCGCCGCTCCCCGAAACCAATACCATCCAGCCACTCTCGGCTTGTCGAGAGTCCACTGATAGCCCGCCATCTCCTCGATCCTCTCGTGCTTCCCCACGCGGTCTGCTACAGTCTGCTCCACGTGAGGTTGCACCCTATCATGTCTCGGCTCCCAATAGAAGATGTCCTTTCGGACCTCCGCCACGCGCTCATTCGGTCCCCCAACGGGCTGCTGACCGCCCCACCTGGGGCCGGAAAGACCACTCGCGTGCCGCTGGCCCTGCTGGACGCCCCCTGGCTCCAGGGCAAGAAGCTCCTCATGCTGGAGCCGAGACGCCTGGCCGCTCGGGCCGCCGCTCATCGTATGGCGGCCACGCTCAACGAGGGTGTCGGCGACAGGGTCGGCTATCGCATGCGCCTCGATACGAAGATCGGGCCCACAACCCGCATCGAGGTGGTGACCGAAGGCATTCTGACCCGCTTGCTCCAACAGGATCCCTCGCTCAACAGTTATGGCGCCGTCCTCTTCGACGAGTTTCATGAGCGCAGCCTTCAGGCTGACACCGGCCTGGCGCTCTGCCTCGAATCACAGCGGCTCTTCCGTCCCGATCTGCGCCTGCTCATTATGTCGGCCACATTGGATTGCGGACCAGTCAGCCAACTCCTGGGCGGTGCACCGGTCATCACCTGCGAAGGCCGGATGTTTCCAGTCGAGACCAGATATCTCGACGATCCCCTCACCGGTCATCTCGATAGCGCGGTCACGAAGGTGATCCGCCGCGCGCTGGCGCGGGATCAGGGGAGTTTGCTGGTCTTCCTGCCGGGCATGGCCGAAATCCGGCGCGTCGAACGTCAGCTGCTCGATGCGAATCTGGAATCGACCGTGCATATCGCGCCGCTTCATGGCGATCTTCCTCAGGATGCGCAAGATGCCGCCATCGCCCCGGCGCTTCCAGGCACGAGGAAAATCGTGCTGGCCACCTCGATCGCCGAAACCAGCTTGACGATCGACGGGGTGCGGATCGTCATTGATGCAGGCCTGTTGCGCGTACCGCGCTTCGACCCACGATCCGGGCTCACGCGATTGGACACGATTCGCGTCACCCAGGACTCCGCCGACCAACGGCGCGGGCGGGCCGGACGAGTGGAACCGGGCGTTTGCTACCGGCTCTGGACAGAGCGAGAACAGGCCTCGCTGGCGGCCCGGCGACCTCCGGAAATCCTGGATGCCGATCTGACCTCGCTCGTCCTAGAGCTGGCTCTTTGGGGAACCACCGACCCGGCTGAACTCTCATGGCTCACCACGCCGCCTTCAGGATCGGTCACACAGGCAGCGGATCTGCTGATCCGGCTGGGCGCGTTGGATCCAACGGGACATATCACGGCTCATGGCACCCGGATGGCCGAGCTGGCGCTGCATCCCCGCCTCTCCCACATGTTGCTGCAAGCCGGGCCGCTGAACCTCACCGACCTGGCTTGCGATCTTGCCGCCCTGCTAGGCGAGCGCGATCTGCTCCGAGGACCGGCAGGTCGGCAGCAGGCCGACATACGCACCAGACTCGATATTGTGCACGGACAACACAACCATGCCGCAGGCGCGACCGTCGATCGCGGGGTTCATCGTCGCATCACCGGCACGGCAGAGATGTGGCGGCAACAGCTTTCTCGCCGCTCAACCACAGCCTCCCCACGGACCGGCCGGAATCAACAGGGCGTCGGAACCCTGCTCGCCCTCGCCTATCCTGATCGGATCGCGCAACGGCAAGCCGGCACCGACGCGCGCTATGTGCTGGCCAACGGGCGCGGAGCCCTCTTCGCTGCCCCCGATCATCTCGGATCGGAACCCTATCTCGCCATTGCGGAACTGGATGGTGGCGCGCAATGGGCCAAGATCGAGCTGGCCGCGCCTATTTCGCAGGCGGAAATCGAGAGCCTCTACGCAGACCAGATTGTCGAAACCGAAGCGGTCAGCTGGGATGAGAAGACGCAAGCCGTCCAGGCGCTGCGCCAGCGACGCTTAGGCGGCCTGATTCTCTCGCAGCAGAACCTGTCCAAACCGGATCCCGCGCTGATCGCAACCGCCTTGCTCCAAGGGGTGCGCCAGGCTGGATTGCATGCACTGGCCTGGACGCCGGAACTGCGCCAGTGGCAAGCGCGCGTACAGTTCCTCAGACGGACTGACGGCCCCGATTCACCATGGCCCGATCTGTCCGATGAGCACTTGTTGCAGCAGCTGGACCAATGGCTCGGCCCGTATCTGCACAGCATCACGACGCTGGATCGCGTGAAGCGGATGCCGCTCGATCAGCCGCTCCACGCGCTGCTAAATTGGGATCTTCAACGGCAACTCGACCGCCTCGCACCGACGCACCTGACGGTTCCGAGCGGCTCGAATATTCGAGTGGACTATGAGAGTGCCGAGGTGCCCGTGCTGGCCGTGCGCTTGCAAGAACTCTTCGGCTGTCAGGACACTCCCCGCGTGGCAGGAGGGAAAATTCCCGTCATGCTCCATCTCCTTTCACCGGCGAAGCGCCCGGTCCAGGTCACGAAAGATCTGGCCAGTTTCTGGGCCAACGCCTATCAAGACGTCCGCAAAGAACTTCGCGGCCGCTATCCGAAACATCCCTGGCCCGACAACCCCCTCACCGCCCCGCCGACGGCAAAGGCCAAGCGGCGCGCGCACTGAATCCCATCATTGGTAGGGTAGACCCTTCAGCCGGACTCCTCGTATAGTGACGGTCATGCGCAGAAGGCTCATGGTGCTCTTCATGGCCGTCCTCCCACTCGTCTCGACCTCGCTCAGGGCGGAGTCCGGTGCCCCGCTGCCGCCGCCGACCTTCGATATCCCATTCGATGACATTGATCCGGTCGTGGCACAGGCGGAACTCACGCAGCACATCACCGTCTTCCTGAACAGGCTGCAGACGTCTCGGGGGTCAAGCCCGGAGGTGATTCGCGACCAGGTGACCGGAGACGTTGAACGGGATGAACGGGATACTCTCGTCGTAGGAAAACACTTCGCGGACCACGGCGTGTTGGAAGGCTACGAGTTCCAGGAAGGATCGTTGGTCGCCGGGCACTATCTCGTGCTCCAGCGCCCGGTCAACGGATTGAACGAATTCATCGACTATTACGCAGCGCTGAAACGATCCCTGAGCGAACACTATGGGCAACCTCGAGAGGATCGAATTGTCTGGACGAACGATCTCTACCAGCCGCTTCCCGACTATTGGGGAATTGCCGTGCAGATGGGCCACCTCCGTTACGCCGCCAGATGGGATACGCCTGCCGGCATGATCACCGTCGAACTCACCGGCAACCACCACAGTCGGCTTGCCATCGACTATCGGAGCCACGCTGTTCTCGAACCGTCTCGAAATACCTAGCGCATCGCCGCTATGCCCTCCCTCAACCAGCCACAGGCCTCGATGCCTTGAGGCGGCCGCCAAACCCAGCTACACTGCTGAAAAGACCAGTGTCGCTACAACCTAACCCATGAATCGAAAACCCGTGAAACCAAACACACCACCGCATACGCTGCCGTCTCAGGCGCCCCTCGAAACCGCGCTATCGGATGATCCCAAGCGAGTCACGCTCGACCGCCTCTTCTCAAAACTGGGGTTGGCCAGCCGGAGCGTCGCGCAGGAATGGATTCATGCCGGCCGGGTCCGCATCAACGATCGCGTCGTACGGACCACGGACGCCTGGGTCGCCTGGCCGGGCGACAGCGTCTCGCTCGACGAACAACCGCTTCAGCCAAGCACGCAACGGTTCGTGCTGTTTCACAAACCTAAAAGCGTGGTGACGACGCGCCAGGATGAGAAAGGGCGAACGACTATCTTCGATGTGCTTCCCGAGGAATTGCAGACGCTCCACGCAGTGGGACGGCTGGATCAAGCCACCAGCGGGCTTCTCTTGCTCACCAACGACACAGCGCTCTCCAGCTATCTCACCGACCCGACGAACAAGGTGCCCCGCCGGTACCTCGTCACCGTACGCGGCGAAGTCACGGAAGAGACCCGCCAGGACAGCGTCGCGGGTCTGACGGATGAAGGGGATCTATTGCATTGCGAGAGTGTCACGATTCAGAAACGATCCGGGCGGGAATCCCATCTCGACGTGACGCTGACGGAAGGGAAGAATCGGGAGATCCGGCGGCTCTTCAAAGCGCTGGGCCATGAAGTAATCCGGCTGCGGCGCATTCAATACGGACCCTTCACGATCGACGACCTGCCGCCCGGCGCCTGGCGTGAAATTCCGATCGCAGAAGCAAGAACGGCTCTGTCCCTCTCATCCTCATGAGACAGGAGCACCGACAATTTCAGTCCCTCCCCTTTGTAAGGGGAGGCCAGGAGGGGTAGAAGATCTCGAGCAGGGACGCCGTGTCAATGGACTTGCTCACACGGCAGCCGGAAGATTCGACCTCCCCTACCCCCTCCTTAGCAAGGGGGGGAAAAGATGGAATCGCCTCCGCATGAAACTCGGATACACCAACTGTTCAGCAACCGGCTAGTATCCGCGCCCCGTGCTGCCGCCGCGCCCCATCCGGTCGAGGGGAAGCGCCTCGTATCTGGTCTTCAGGTCGGGATGCGCGCTGAGAAAGTTCTTCACGCCGGCTTCATCGGCAAAGACATCCTTGCTCCGCCCGCGATAGTCTTCAATCGTCAACCCGTGCTTCGATAAGAGCGCGCCGAGTTTCGTATTGATATCGGCGCCCATTTCTTTCATTTGTTCAGGCGACGGACGCTGCCCTGGGCCGAACTGTTCCCCGCCCTTGAAATAATTCGTCATCATCTCGCCGATCTCAATACGCGCCTTCACAAACTTTTCGATATCGGCCGGCTCTGCCGCCAAACTATGCCCTGTAAACAACACAACGCCTAGAACCATCCCCAGCATGCACGATGTCTTTGTCATTCCCCTATCCTTTCAGCAAGTGGCGTAATAGTGACCAGCTACGCGACACAGAACCTCTATCATCAGACAGCGCGGCGAACGATGCGGACAGTCCCTCGCTAGTTTGGAATGTCTCTCATCCCGTCGTACGACATGCGGGACTGAAAAGAGACTTTTACCGTGTCGCCGTCCTTCACCACCGTATCCTCAGTGCCGACCTTCTTATTCACCGAGATCAACGCTTCCCGGCTGTCGATGAATCGTAGGAGCGGTCCAAGGCTCTCGACGTTCGCCTCGATCAGCTTCCTCACCGTCGTCGGCTCCGCCGACTCGATAGAGAATTCGTTCTCTCCGACAGCATCCTGAATGACTCGGCCAAATACCAACACGGTGACCATAATTCCTCGTCCTTTGCCTGACGTCCGCTACGCCTATGATATAGCACAAACCTGCCGGCGACTTTTCGAAATGCACTCCCGTGCCCACCGCACAGGCTCACTCACCGGGCGTGACAGCGAAAGCAATCCTGCCGCCTGGGATGACGATCCGGCAGCGGCTTCGCGGCGCCGGCTTGATGGCAGACGATGCAGTCCTTTTCAGCCGTCACGGCCTGATGCTCCGCATTCTTGGGAACGACCGGATTCCGGTCTTTCGGCGCCGGCAGCAGCGACACCCCCACGACAACCGCGACGGCAAAGAGGACAAACCACCAATCCGCTTTTCGCAACTTCATGAAAGAGAGGTTCCTTTGTTCGACTCCGCTGCCTCGTAGGCTTCGTTTAGTAACTGCGCCACATGTTTCACCTCAACCCGCTCCCGCAAGCCATTCTTGAGTTGAATCATGCAGGCGGGGCAACTGGTCGCGACGACATCGGCCCCGGCCTGTTCGACTGCCCGCGTCTTGCGCGCCAGAATTTTCTGCGAGGTGTCGTAGTCCTTCACGATGAACGTGCCGGCTCCGCCGGCACAGCGATCCGCATCAGGCATCTCGGCATAGTTCAGGCCCGGCAACGACGCCAGAATCTTGCGCGGCTCTTTGGTCACTCCGGCGGCCCGCAAATGACAAGAGGAATGGTACGTGACGCACTTAGTGCGCGGCGCGGCCTGCGCCATCGGCGGCTGCTGCGGCGATCGCGCCACGAACTCGGCGATATGGACGACCTTCTTCGCCAGGTTTTCCGCCTGCCGCTTTTCGTCGCCGTCGGGAAACAACGCGGGATAGTCTTTGAGCATCAGCGTGCAGGACGCGCAGCCGGTCACGACCGTCTCGTAGGCCGCCAAGGATTGCAGATTGAACTGCGCGCCCTCTCGCGCCAAATCCTGATGCCCGTAGGTTTGGATCGGCGTGCCGGAACAACGTTGCGGCGGTAAGGCCGGCTCAACGCCGTGCTTCCGCAACACCCCGATGACCGCATCTCCCACTCCGTCATCAAAATAGTTCGCGGCGCAGCCATGGAAATAGGCCACTCCACCAGAAGCAGGCTGATCACCCGGCTGCGGGATCAACGAGGCGTGACGCTCCCGCAATGGCCGGGGTGCAATCCGTGGCAACAGCAACTCTTGTGGCAACCGGGCCGTCGGCGCAAGGGCCTTGAGCACCAACGCGGCGCTCCACTCCATGACACGCCGGATAGCCGGCCGATCCCACAGGCCTTGCGTGCGGCCCAGGAATTTCAGGAACGGCTCGAACGACTTCCCACGTGCCTGCCAGCGAAAAATCCATCCGGTGAGGCGATTGGGATGCTCCGCCCGCTTTTTCAGGATGAGATCGGATACATCGACGCCCGCCGGGCACGCCGTCCGGCAGGATTTACAATTCACGCAGGCCTCGACCACCCGTTTGGAGTTGAGATAGCTGTAGTCCTTTGAGGTCACGATCTCGAACCAGCCGCGCGAGCTCATGTCTTCTGACTGAAAGACATCGTAGACGGGACAGACGGCGTTGCACTTCGCACAGGTCGCACAGGATTTCGAGAGCCTGGTGTAATCGATGTGCTCCGTGAACGGCACATCGCTGACCTTGATCCCGGGATTGAGCACATTGCCGGGATCAAACGCCCGCTTCACCTTCACAAACAGGCCGTAGAGTTCCTCGCCGAACATCTTCCTGACATACTCGGCGCGAATGCGCCCATCGCCGTGTTCTCCGCAAATGGACCCGCCGAAACGGTCCAACACCGTCGAATGAATGTCGCCATAGGCCTGCACCATCTTGTCGAAATCCTGGCGATCGTTCACATCGAGCAGCGGCACGATATGCGCATTGCCGTTCCCGATGTGACCGAAGATCGCCACCGGCACCTTCTGTCCGGCAAAGTACTCTTCGAGATAATGAATCAGCTCGCTGATCCGCTCCGCCCTCACCACCACATCATCGACAAAATTGATCGGCTTCTTGCGCGGATCGAATCGATAGAGGGTGGGATACAGCGCTTTGCGCGCCTTCCACAATTGCTCACGCTGCTCAGGATCAAAGGCGAGCGTGAGATCGGCCGCGAGCCGGAACGGCCGGCAGGCAGCGGCCATCTGCTCCGCCCGTTCATGCAGATCTACTGCGAGCGAGTCGGCATCAAGTTCAGCCAGCAAAGTGGCCGCCGCATCGGCGGGAATCCCATGTTTGGCGCGACCGATCAAGTCGAGCGTATTGGCGTCCATGACTTCGAGCGCACTCGGCTGCAAGGCCAGCAGCAGCGGCACAGCCGCGCCGACATCCTCAAGATGCCGGAAATGAATCAAGGCCGTCAGCGTCGCTTTCGGTTTCTCGACCAGCCGGAGCGTGGCTTCGCTCATGACCCCCAGCGTGCCTTCACTCCCCACAAAGAGCTTGGGCAGATCGAACTGCCCCTGAGCCAGTCCATCGACCAAACCAAACAAGTTGTATCCGGAGCTGTTCTTGCTGACCGTCGGACGCTTGCCGTTGATCAGATCAGCATGGGATTGCGCCAGAACCAGCACATCCCGCAAGGCCGGAATCGTCGAGAGCAGCCGCTCCAGCGTTGGATCGTTCAACGCATAGGCCTTCGCCTCCAACCAGCTTCCCGACTCCAAACACAGCCGGAGACGATGCACGTTGTCCTTCACCGACCCATAGCGCAACGTATGCGGACCGGAGGAATTATTCGCCAGCATCCCGCCGAGCTTGCACATCTCACCGCTGGACGGATCGGGTCCAAACAAGAGCCCCTGCCGGGCCAGCTGTTTATTCAATTCCGCCAGGACAATTCCCGGCTGCACCCGCGCCCAGCGCTCTTCGCAATTGACTTCAAGAATCCGGTTCAGCCGCGAGACATCGAGAATGATGCCGCTTCCAATGGCCGACCCGGTCAGATTGGTCCCGGCGGCACGCGGCGTGAGCGCGATCCCGCGAGACACGGCATAGCGAATCGTCTTCGCGATGTCGTCTTCGGATTCCACCAGCACGACGGCTTGAGGCTCCAGGCGATAGATACTGGCATCCACCGCGTAGGCCGTCTTGGTCGGGAAATCGTCTTTGACTTTGTCGGAGCCGAGCTGGGCTCGGAGATCAGCCGCGATCGCGCGCGAGCGGTCTGGAAGAATGAGGGTTGGCGCAGTCATAGTTCAAGCGTGGGGCATTCTAGACGGCCCGCCGCAGGAGAACAAGAGCGCACTCACCACCGATGCCCTCACAGGCAATTCAATTTCCGACAACTGCGTTGACCCCATTCCAATCCAGCGGTACAGTTCGGCTACCGAAGGAGAGATTATGCTGAAACGCGCTTTGATTCTGTTGATTCTCGCTCTGAGCCAAGCCGGATGTAGCATTGAAGAGGGCGGCGGGGCCTACAATCCCGTTCCCCTGACCGATGAAGTTCGGAAGGAGCTGGAAGGACTCAAACGTGAATTTCTCACGATTGAGGAACTCACGGTCGGTAGTGGCTCCGTCGCTGCCTGGAGTCGAAAAGTCGAAGCCGATATTGAAGTTCGTTACACTGACGGTACCGTCGTTTACCATGGACCCATCTGGATGTACACCGGCTTGGAAGGAGATGTCTTCGTCCACAATGCTAGTTCTCGTGCCGGAGGGCTCTCCTTCGGTCAAGAAGGTATTAGACTGGGTCTTAACGGGATGGCTGTCGGAGGCAAGCGACGCATCACTATTGAGCCTAAACTTGTCAGGGGTGGATTATTGGTCCAAGGACCCCAGAGAAAGAATGGTATTGGTGTTCGTCAAGAAAAGCTGATCGTTGAAGCTACCCTCACTGCCTCGTGCATTCCCGTTCTTCTCCGAATCCCCGGTCCAGGTTCCGGATACTTTATCGAGCGAGAAATCCGTTGCCGTGATGCCGACTTGCCGAAGCGCGACCCCAACGATCCCATTTGGCGTTTCTACTAAACCCCAGGAAAGAGATGGGGTCGTTGCTTGACTTTGCACTACCACGCTCCTCCCCTCCCACCACATGGCCCGCCAACTGCGCTTGGAATATCCCCGCGCCCTCTACCACCTGACCTAGACCAGATAAAACTGTCAGCAACCATTGCACGAGTTCCTTCTTCAGCCGGCCTCGCTCTCGCAATGTCGCCCCATGCATCCCTCTTCGCTCATACCGCGATCGCACACATTAGTTCCTGGCACCGTTCCCATCTTCCTGAACAGCGAATCGGTCTGCGTTAAGCCCGCCGTCACACCGGCGAGCGGCGTCATCGTGCCGGATTCGAGGAGCGCCACTTCGAAGGCGTCCGGAAACTGGTCAGGGGACTGGCTCCGACCACGTCGGTGCCTGTCCCCGGTTCTGTCGATGATGCCACGGCTCCGAGATCCAGCGCCGAGGGCACCCGGCGGATACCGGGATCAATCGAACCGGCCATGAGGCGCGTGCCGTCGACGGCAGAGCTGACGTGGTCCAATCCCATGACATGCCCCAGTTCGTGCATGAGCACGGTCATGAGATCGATGTGACCGGCAGCGGCACGGCCCTCCAGCGCCGTGAACTGCCAGAGATTCGCGCCGACCGCAAACTCTTCGTTCGTCAACGGGGTCGAATCGATGAACCACCCATACCCGGCGGCATCGGTATCGAGCGTGATCGTGGTCCCCGACGTGAGTGCCAGGTAGCCATCAGCCAGATCGGCAGTGGTAATGGTGGCCTTACTGAGCAAGGCAAGTTGATTGGACGTCAGCCCAAGGAAGCCGTTACCGAATGCATCGACTTGATTGACCAAGTTCCGATCAGTCGGTACAGTTTGGCTACCGAAGGAGAGATGATGCTGAAACGCACGTTGGTTATTTTGATTCTGACTCTGGCCCAAGCTGGGTGCAGCATTGAAGAGGGGGGAGGGGCCTACGAGCTGATTCCCATGACTGAGGACGGGCGGCAATTGCATGAACGAGACAAGCGAGAGTTTATTAAAATTGAGGACCTCAAGGTCGAGAGTGGTCCCCTCGCCGCCTGGGGCCGAAAGATCAGCGCTGACATTGAAGTCCATTATACCGATGGAACGGTCGCCTATCGTGGTCCCATCCACGACTATATTGGTTTCCACGGAAGCACTTTCATTCACAATGCCGACAACGAGCCCGGAGCCCTTGTTGGACAAACCGGTATCTGGCTGGGAATCAATGGCATGGCTGTGGGAGGTAAGCGACGCATCGAGATCGAACCCAAATTGGTCTGTGGTGACACCAACTCCCGGACTTCCTGCTTCTTGATCAAAAACGATATCCACGGCCAGGGTGGCAGGGGAGTCCGTAATGAGAAGCTGATCGTTGAAGCTACCCTCACTGCCTCGTGCATTCCCGTTCTTCTCCGAATCCCCGGTCCAGGTTCCGGATACTTTATCGAGCGAGAAATCCGTTGCCGAGATACCGACTTGCCCAAGCGCGACCCCAGCGATCCCATTTGGCGTTTCTACTAAACCCCAGGAAAGAGTTGGGGTCGTTGTGAGATGGCCCCAAGTGCCGCACTCGAAGCTGCCGCCCTTCGGCGAGCGTGCAGAACAGGCCGGAAGGATCAGACCAATGGCATGCCTACCGCTTATAGATCTCTCGCCGATGTCCGACGCGCAAAATCACAACCTGGCCTCCTTCCAGATCGAAGACGACACGATAATCACCGATGCGAAATCAGTAGGAGCCCAATTCTGATTGCTTGAGGGTCTCGGCGTACTTGAGAGGATCGGATTCGTAACGGAGGAGAGTTTTGCCGATGCGCTGCTTTACTTTCGACTCAAGCGCATCGATATCCCGAATCGCCCGGTGTGAATAAACTAACCGATATTTCACCGGCCAAAGACCTCGTGGTGGGCCTTTACTTTCCCTGACTTGAAATCTCGCCGTGCCTCCCGAATGCTCTGAAGGTACTCAGGAGAGGTCGCGGCAATGAGATCTTCTAAGAACACTCGCCTGACGGACTTTCTCATACCTTTGACCGCTCTGATGATCGTCTCCTGACTGACTTCCATTTTGACGACAGTCGGCATCATTCACCTTCCTTCGTTCGGCCCAACAGATACCCGGATCGCATAACCCATTCCAATACTCCATATTACCTGCGTGGCCCTCGATGGGGTCAAGCAATCCAGGGGATGGCCGCTTGACTTTGCCCCTCTCTCGCCCTACCCTCCGCGAAAATGACGCGCCAGATCCATCTGGAACGCTGCGCGATACACGAATCAGCCCCTGCCGATAGTCGGTCCACCGTCATACGATGACCCAACCCAAGACCATCTACATCACGCGCCTACTCCCCGAACCAGTAATGACAGCCCTGCGCGAGCGCTATGCACTCGTGTCCGAACCGCTGGAAAACCAGATTCCTACCGGCGACGATCAGCGGCGAGGCTTCGCGCAAGCCGAGGCCGTCATCTGTACGCTGGCCGATCCGATCACCGACGACCTCCTCGCCGCCGCTCCGCGCCTGAAGATCGTCGCCAACTATGCCGTGGGGTACAACAACATCGACGTGGCAGCGGCTACGCGGCGTGGAATTGTCGTGACGAATACGCCGGATGTTCTGACGGATGCCACAGCCGATTTAACCTGGGCATTACTGCTGGCAGTGGCTAGGCGTATGGTAGAAGGCGATCAGTGGGCCCGCTCCGGACAATGGCCCGGTTGGGCGCCGACTCAAATGCTGGGGACGGATGTCACGGGGAAAACGCTGGGCATCATCGGAATGGGTCGGATCGGCCAGGCCGTCGCGCTACGCGCGCAAGGGTTTCGTATGCCGGTGCTGTACGCCAGTCGTCGGCCCTGCTCCCCTCCGCCCGGTGTATCGACTTGGGTTCACCGGCCAATAGAGGACGTGCTTGAACAAGCCGACTTTCTCTCGTTGCATGTGCCTCTGTCGGATACGACGCGCCATCTCATTGGATCGCGCGAGCTGGCCATGATGAAACCCACCGCCTTTCTGATCAATACATCCCGCGGCCCGGTCATCGACGAAGCCGCGCTGTTCGCCGCCTTACGAGAAGGCACGATTGCCGGAGCCGGTTTGGATGTGTATGAACGAGAACCCCTGATCACGGACGGGCTAGAGGCACTACCCAATGTCGTGCTGCTCCCGCATTTGGGATCAGCCACGCAACAGGTGCGCATCAAGATGGGAATGCTCTGTGTGGAGAATATTGCGGCGGTACTTGCGGGCCGGCCCCCGGTAAATCCGGTCAACCGGCAGGGTTAGCTGGCGAGGCGAAATTCTTTGTGCGCGACGTGCGCCTTTCCTCGAAGCGCTTCCAGCCGTTGCGGTACATCATGAAACGACGGAATCATCTCGTAGGTGCTGACGGCCTGGTCCCATTGCGACTCGGCTTCATACAACATCCCCAACTCGTAACGGACCGCCTGTCCCTTTGCACCTTGGCAGCGAGGATCCGGCAGGACGGTCTCTAAGCTGCGAATCGCCGGTTCATATTCATGCTGGCCCTTGAGGCACAATGCGGTCATCAGACAGGAATCCAGGTAGAACGAATCGGCTGACTTGGACACGTGAAACTCATCCATCGCGTCTTCGTACAGCCCCATGTTCTTGTAGGCGATCCCCAACGTGAAGTGCGCCTCATAATCGGGGGCCAGCTCCGCAGGCACCGCCGATGGTATCTCAGCCATCAGGCTCGACGGCATCGCCATTGGCTCAATGGAAACGGGTTCAACGGTCTGAGGTATTTCCTGGGGCACATTCGTCAGCCAGGCACCGGGGCGTGACGACTCATTCTCCACCGGCAAGTTTATCGATGCGGGTGGTCCTTCATCAGCCACCAGCTCACTCACACTCACAGGCAGAGGAGCATCCGGAACCGGCTCGTTGACAGGAACCTGCCAAGCCTCAGTCGCCTCAACCAGCGGCGCTACGATCGGTGAATCGTCCCGGACAGATCCGGCCAAGCTGAAATCCGATGCCTCGACGGCCGGTTGCCATGAAATCGGCTCTGGATCAGGCGCGGCCGATTCCGTAACGGGCACTACAACTGATTCGGCAGAAACCGCAGGCTCAGCCTGAATCTCACCGCCCATAAGCACGGTCAGGCGCGCAACCAAGTCCGAGTCCGGGGCCAGGATCTTCACCTTCTCAAAGAGTTCTTCGTGCAAACTTTCCATCCCCGCTTCGGGATGGAGCAACAACAACTCTACAGCCTTTGCATACTGCTCGGCTGCCGCGGCTGGATTGCCTTTTTCTTCGAAGAGCTCGGCCGACAACTCGATGAGGGGAACCGAATTCGGTTCCGCAGTCAGAAACTCCGAGACCAGCGCTTCAGCCAATGGATAATCCTGGGCGCGAAGCGCGGCTCCGGCTAGAAAACGATACTCTCCTAACGCCACCTGCACATCGCCGCGCTGCAAATGGAGCCGTGCGAGTAATTGACACACTTGAGGATTGCCCGGCTCTCTCGTTAACAGCTGGTTGAGGATCGCCTCCGCCCCGGCATACTGCTTTTCATCCATCCGGCGCGTCGCTTCAGCGAGCAGATCCAACGGCTCCGACAACCGGCTCGCCATCGTGGCGGGCCCGCCGGACGCCGCAGGTTTCCCGGGAGCCGCGCCGCCCTTTTTCGCCCCCTCGACAAACTGGGCGGCTTCATTGTTCTTCGGATCGATCCGCAATACGGCGAGATAGGCATCCTTCGCCTCGTCATACCGGCCCTGCGCTGATCGCTCCCGCCCGAGTTGCAGATAGACCTTGGTCGCTTCGTCCTGAAGATTTTCTTGGAGACACAGCTCCGCAACGCGCTGCTGCGCATCGAGGTTCGCCGGGTCCTGGCTGACGATCTTCTTATAGACCTCCAGCGCCTCTTTGCCTTTTCGCTCCTTGAGGTAGTACTTCCCCAGCGTGAGATAGTCTTGAACCGCGCTGCTCAACAATCCACGTTCCGCGTTGAGATCGCCGAGATGACGGTAGACTTCGTACCGGGTGGGGTCGACTTTCAGAACCTTCTTATACGTCGCAATCGCCTTGAGCGTCGCACCCTCCGATCGGAAGCCGGCCGCCGCTTGCAGGAACGCCGCGATCGCATCGGACACCGCGTTGCGCTTGAGATGAAGATCCCCGATTGAGTTGTGGATGCTGCCGTCGTTCGGCGCGTCTCCGGCCAGTTTCCGCCACTCCGTAATAGCCGCATCGTATTGACCTTTGGCGGCCAACAACTGGGCGTTCTGCAGTACTTTTGTCCGATCAACGGCCAAGACAGACCTCGATGAAGAAGAATAGGTAAACGCTAACAGCGTCCCTAGGTTTTGTCCAGAAAATGCAGAAACAAAAGGGGCGTGTTTTCCCTGAAGAAAAACACGCCCCCCATACGATGACGCTTGAGACCGATGTCTAGGCTGAAAGCTCCGCCTTCAACACGTTGGCGGCCTGCGGTCCTTTCGCTCCTTGCACGATGTCAAACTCAACCGGTTCGCCTTCTTTCAAGGTCTTGAATCCATCGCCTTGAAGCGCGGAATAGTGCACAAAGACATCGTCGCCACTATCCAACCGAATAAACCCGAATCCCTTCCGGTCGTTGAACCACTTCACGGTCCCTTTGGTCTTCACAAGATCCTCCTTTTCTCAATGACTACGTGTAGTTACGCAGTCGGTCAAACACGCCGTACAGAGGCACAGATGATTGCGATGAGCAGAAAGAGAGAAGTGAAGGGATCGACTGACGGGCGTCTGCAGAAAAAAATAATTCACGCACAGAACCCATCGGTGAAATGAAAAAGCGAAGTGGAAGTACCATAGCACTTCCACCTTGTCAAGGGACGCATTCGGCCCCGGCCATATCCCGCGCGGTTTACAAGGTCACACGACTGCCCTATAGTGCCGCAACGCGCTCACGGCCCTTACACCTGTGATTCTACGAACACTACTCGACCGATATATTTTCACAGAACTACTCGCCCCGTTCGGGCTGAGCCTGGGTGCGCTGTGCTTCGTGATGCTCACGCGGGAGCTGTTGCGTCTTGTCGAGCTGCTGGTGTCAAAAGGAGTCGGCCTCTGGTCGGTGTTGAAAGTCTTCGCCACGCTGCTGCCGTCATTTCTGGTTCTGACACTGCCCATCGCGGGCATCATCGCCTCGATCACAGCCTTCGGACGTCTCTCCTATGACAAGGAGCTCGTCGCCATGCGGGCTGCGGGACTCAGCCTTTACCGGTTAACCCAGCCGGTTCTGTTGTTTGCCCTCTCGGTGTTTACACTGACCCTCGTCCTCTCTCAGTGGGGACAGCCCTGGAGCTCAGTCAACCTGAAGAAAGTCGCGCTGAACCTCCTCCGCGATCAACTGGTCTTGGCCCTGGAACGGGGCACGTTCAATGAACCCATCCCCAAATTGGTGATCTATATTCCGGACAGCGGCTCCGGACAGGCCGCGTCCGGCATCTTCGTATCGGACGAGCGCAGCCCTGATGAACCTCGGATTATCGTGGCCGATGACTTTCAGGTCCTCATGGATCCGGAGCATGAGCAGGTCGCGCTTCGGCTCGTGAACGGCGTCATTCATAGCCGGCCGGATATCGTCGATCAATATCAACAGGTCTCGTTTACCAGTTACGACCTGAAGATGAGCCTCAACCAAAGCGGCTATGCTGCGACGGAGGAGCGCCCGACCTACGCCTCGATTCACGCGCAGCTTGTGGCCAGCCAATGGAAGGACACGCAGGCCCTGCGGCGCCTGATGGAGTACTACAAAGACTTGGCCTTTCCGACCGCCTCGCTGGTGTTCTGCCTGCTGGGCGTCCCGGTCGGTATTGTCTCCAAGCGGTCCGGGCGGATGGGCGGCTTCGCCGTCGGCGTGCTGATCGTCGTCGCCTACTATATTTTGAATATCGCCTGCGAATTCCTCGTCACCACACTCTGGATTTCTCCCTTTGCCGGCGCCTGGATGCCGAACGGATTGTTCGCGCTCCTCACCGTCTGGCTGTTCTGGAAGATGAGTTACGAATAAGCGCCATGACGATCCTCTTTCGCTACATTCTTCGCGAGTACGCCAAGATCTTCCTGATGTGTTTTTCAGGACTGATGACCATCTATCTGGTGATCGACTTTTTCGAAAAAGTCCGCCGCTTTCTCAAATTCGACGCCAACATGTTCGACGTGCTCACCTATTTTGTATTGAAGACGCCGGCGATTTCGTTTCAGATCACCCCGCTGGCAATTCTCATGGCGACGCTCCTGACCCTGGGGCTCCTCGCGCGCAATAATGAAATCACCGCCATGCGAAGCTGCGGGATCAGTTTGACCTGGATCGCCTCCCCTTTCCTCATCTTCGCTGCGGGCATTTCCTTGATCCTGTTGAGCTTCAGCTCAACGGTCATTCCGCTGGCCTTGGAAAAAGCCGAAGAGATCAGACTCATCCGCATCGAAAAGAAGCCGGCCCCCATGGCCGTGAAAGCGCCTCGCCCCTGGATCCGCATGGGGTCGGATAGTCTCATGCACGTCGCAGAAGTCGAGATCGGCGGAACGGTTCTCCATCGCGTGCATCTCTACCACTTTCACAACGGGTTTCGATTGGACCGTATGACCGAAGCCGCGACCGCAACCTATACCCCTGACGGATGGATGCTCCAGAACGGAAACCAGCGGCGATTCCAAGCAGACGGATCGGTGGCGCTCGTCCAATTCGCGCAGCAACCGGTTGAGTTGTCGCTGATCCCCGACGACTTTTCCACCTGGCTGGCCGGAGACTCCGAAACGATGACCATCAGAGATATGCGTGGATACATGAGTCGCTTTAAGAACGAAGGGAGTTCGTTTGCCCGTCTGCTGACCGACTATTACGGCCGTCTCGCGTTTCCCTTCGTCGCGGTCATCATGGTGATCGTCGGCATTGCCCTCAGTCTCCGCCGAAGCGGCGTCCGCGGCGGCACGATGGCGGTAGGGATCGGCCAGGCCTTTGTGGTGGGATTCTGTTATTGGACCACGCACTCCATCGCGATCGCCTTAGGACGGGGCGGGTTACTGGCCCCCATGCTGGCCGGCTGGATCGCCAATCTGCTCTTTGCGAGCTTTGGCCTCTATCTTCTACTCAAAGTGCGCTACTGACATCGGTTGACTGCATGCAGACCTTCCGGTAAGTAGTGGGCACGCATCTGCAAATGAGGAGTGTGACGCGTGGCTAGTCGGGTAGTCATTACAGGTCTCGGAGTGGTGTCGCCGATCGGCATCGGTGTCAGCACCTTCTGGAAGTCGGCCATGGCCGGGCAGTCTGGCATTTCAGCGATTACCTCCTTCGACCCATTCCCCATGGACGGCTACCGCTCGAAGGTCGCCGGACAAATCCGAAACTTCTCCGCCGAACAACATATCGGTTCCTCGCACGGCGACCGTGTCGATCGGTACGCGCAGTTTGCCCTTGCGGCGAGCCGTGAAGCGCTGGCTGATTCGGGAATGGATATGGAGAAAGAGTCGCCCCATCGCGTCGGCGTCATTGTCGGAGCCGGTATGGGCGGCATGGTGATGGGCGAACGGGAAATTACCCAACTCTATCTGCATCAGAAGCCACACCGCGTCCATCCCAACTTTATCCCAGTCATCACGCTAAACTCAGCATCGGGAATTGTGGCCATGGCCACCGGCGCCAAAGGACCGAATTTCACGATTTCCACCGCCTGCTCATCTAGCGCCCACGCACTCGGCCAGGCCTGGCACACCATTCGAACCGGACAAGCCGATGCCGTCATCGTGGTCGGCGCCGATGCGAGCATTACGCCGCTTGTCTTTGCGGGATTTTGTTCGCTCCGCGCGCTCTCCAGCAAATTCAACGAGCAACCGGAACGGGCATCTCGCCCGTTCGACCGGGACCGGGACGGATTTGTGATGGGGGAAGGCGCGGGATCCTTGATCGTGGAGTCTCTCGCCCATGCCAAGAAGCGCAAGGCTCGAATCTATGCGGAGCTCGCGGGCTATGCGGCGACAAGCGAAGCCTATCACATGGTCATTCCCCGCGAAGACGGCGAGGAAGTCGCCACCACGATGAAGCTAGCGTTGAACGCCGCTGATATCAGCCCCTCGGAAGTGGACTACATCAACGCCCACGCCACCTCGACCAACATCGGCGATGCCGTCGAGTCCAAAGCAATCCGAGCACTGTTTAAGAATCGTGCGGATAAAATCGCTATCAGCGCCACCAAATCGCTGGTTGGCCATACCCTGGGAGCCGCCGGTGCCATCGGCGCCATCGCTACCACCCTGGCTATTCATACGGGACACATCCATCCCACCGCCAATTATGATAACCCTGATCCCGATTGCCGGCTGGGCGGCCTCAGCCGTGACCCACAAGAGAAGAAAATTCGAGCCGCGCTCCTGAACGCCTTCGGGTTCGGCAGCAACAATGCTGCGGTCGTCTTGAAACGATTCCGTGCCTAAGCGACTCCCGACCAAGAGGAATGACACCATGGCCGACCAAGTAATCGTCGATAAAATTATCCAGGCTCTCGCGGAATATTTGAAACGGGATGCCGGCACCATCAAGGCCGCGCACCACCTTCGCGATGACCTCGGCCTAGACTCAATGGCGGTCATTGAATTGTTGTATAAGATCGAAGAAACCTTTGATCTTCAAATTCCAGACCAGGACCTGGTCGGCTTGGCCACCGTCGGATCAGTTGCCTCCTACGTCGAAGGGCGTCTGGCCCCGGCAAAACCGGCAGCAAAGAAGACCGCAAAACCGGCTACCGTCAAATCGACCAAAAAGCGGAAGGCCTAGCCATGCGTGCGTCCTCCCCCTCCATACCGCTGACCCTCGATCAAATACATCAGCTAGTCGGAGGGGAACTTCACGGAGACGGAGCAACTCCCATCAGGGCAGTAGACAGTCTCTCGGATGCCACAGCCGAAGCCATCGCCTTCGTCACCAGCGACAAGGACTTGAAAATACCGGATGGCATCACGGCCGGCGCGTTGCTCACGCATCGCCACCTGCCCGAGCTGCCAATTCCCCACATCGTCGTAACGAATCCCAAACTCGCCTGGGCTCGCGTCGCTCAACGATTGGCTCCCCCCTATCTCCCACGCGGAATCGCAGCGGACCTTGCCAGAGGCAGCCAGGTCGAGATCGGACCCGACGTATCGATATGGTCGTCCGTCACCTTAGGGGATCACGTCACCATCGGTGCACGAGTGACACTCTATCCCGGTGTGTTTGTGGGCTCCGACTCCACGATCGGCGACGATTCAATCCTCTATCCCAATGTCGTGATCCGCGAAGGATGCACCATCGGCGCCCGCGTCATCATTCATAGCGGAACTGTGGTGGGCTCAGATGGCTTCGGGTATGCCCAAGATCATGGACGGCACGTAAAAATTCCACAGCTCGGCGGCGTAATGATCGAAGATGATGTGGAAATCGGCGCGAACGTGACGATCGACCGCGCAACCACGCCGAAGAGACACACGCGCATTAAGACCGGAACGAAGGTAGACAATCTCGTTCAGATCGCGCACAACGTCACCATCGGCGCGCATTCCATCGTCGTCGCGCAGGTCGGTATTGCCGGAAGCACGACCATCGGACAGCACGTGATGATCGGGGGACAGGCCGGATTGGCAGATCACATTACAATCGGAGATCAGGTCATGATTGCCGCCCGAGCCGGAGTCAATCGGAGCCTTGAGCCCAATCAAATCGTCTCAGGGGCACCGGTTATGCCGCACGAAACCTGGATGAAAGCACAGGCCGTCATTCCCAGACTTCCGGAACTACGGCAACTGGTAAGGAGTCTGGAACAACGTGTAGCGACACTGGAAAACCAGCTTGTCCAGACGTCCCGCCCCGCAAAGAAATCCTCTACACGCACCCGCAAATAGCCGCATCTGATTCGTACTGGACTAGACGCGGCCACGCCAGAAAAACAACCGCGCCCAATAGAATCCTGCCCACGGCAAGAGAATAGCCGGAACCATTGAGACCTGTCCAATCGAAATCGCCAGCCAGGATCCGCCGAGCATGACCCCTGTACCCAGCATGTACGCCATCGGGATCAACGAACGCCCCGGATGCTCCAAAGCCGCTGGTTCAGGAGCTTTCGCCCCCTTCTTGCTCTGCTTGGCCGTGGCCACTCGTATGCGGGCCGCCAAGACCTCTGGGAACGATTGTAAAAGATACCAGTGGTAACGAGACTGGGCAAACCCCAGCGCCGTACCCAACGCGATTAACCCCGTACTCTGAAGGAATGTCCCCCAGGTGTACTGATCTGTGGCAAAGAGTTGATATCCCAGTCCCGCGACTCCCCCCAGCATACTGACCAAGCCGACCAGCCCGGAAGGAATCAGTATGTAGGTCTTGATGTAATCATGCGCGTGTTTTGTCACCTGCTCCGGCCGTTGTACGGTAATCAGCTTGGGCACAATCACCTCATTCGATTAGACACACATCCGAGACTAGCAATAATATTCCTGCAACTCCTCCGCGACCTCCGCAATCCAAAAAATTCGCAACGGCACCTGGATCGATCATCTGAATGACAAGGTCTCATTCTTCACGATAGGCCTGTCGTTCATCTTCTAACATTCGCGATCACCAGGATCAACGTTCCCTTTTCGCGCCTGAACCGCGAAACCTCCCTGCCGACATAGCGCCCAACGCAGGTCGATCTATTTTCCCTTGCACGGTAACAAAATTCGCCCTTCAACACGGCATCTTGCAGCCTATCGTGGCATTCAGCAGACGACCCTCAAAACGCGACAGTCTTATGTCCACAAAATCTGTGCATGACCTGTGGGTATCCATGTGGATGATGGCCCAACCAGCATCACAGGTGCCATCGACACCTCTACGCCTATTTTTTAGGCACTGTTTCATCACTTATATCAAATGGATATGCGTCGTCCGCTCATAGCAAGACCTCACCACTAGCCATAGAGCTAGTGCATAAAATCAATGCGTTATAAGGGCAGCGCGCGAGGGTGCGGAGATGAAATTAGGCAGGAAGAATTTCTTCGATAGTCGCTCGCTCAAGACGCCCGAGATTCACCCATTGTTCAGCCATGGGAACCAGCGTCTTCAGGCGCAGTTCCAGCGCTTCAAGGCGAATGGGTAACGACGTCACCTTTCGGTACGCGGTGACCGTCAAAAACGACTTCAACCCTTGGAGAAACATCATAATGGTCATCGCCTGAACCACCTTCGCCTGATCATGTAAGAATTCGACATGGCCAAGAATGGGATCGAGCTGTGACGCCGTAACAAAGCTGGCGGCCTGCGCCCGAAGAGAGGCGAGCGCTTCCGTCATTTGCGGGACATGCGAATGAACGGCCTGGAGAAACTCACTATCCTGCCGATCCAAGTCGCGAAGGATCCGCTCAATTGTAGACACATCGACCGGCTGTTCCCCCTCGCCTACCGCTTCAGCATGATGGATCACGGCTTCGAGCATGTCCCGCGCTGGCTGCATCGATCTCGATCGAGCTTTCTGCAACTCACGCAACGCACTTAACAATGGGAGTGAGGGGAGCGAGGACCATTCAGGCTCCGAGTCATTGGAATGGAGACTAGCCGTGGCCATCTCAGCAGATTCGACAGCATTCACCTCCTCATCTACGACAGACACTTCCTCGTCAGTACCTGTCTGTTCATCTCCCGCTATGCTCTGAGAGGGAATGGCTGCCAACTGTCGGACCGCGGCGATGACTCGTCCCAACCCTTGGTGCAAATGGCGCAACGACTCGGTCGCAACGGCCGTCTCTGCTCCGCCGACATCACGAAGCGTAGGCAGCAGATTCGTCGCCATTGACTCAATCTCATCAAGATGCACCGTGGCGGCAGACCTCGCCAAATTTGTGATCCCGTTGAGGACAATCCCATAAACATGCGAACGAACCGGCCCCTCTTTGCCAGCACTGAGCCGGGCGAGCGCCGATTGAATTTGTGCCAGCCATTCGTGCGCCTCCAACGCAAACAAGCCCACGACTTCTTTGTCGAATCCGACATCCTCTGGACTCAGCGTCTCCGCACCGGACTCGTGACTCAGGATCGCCTCAGATTTCGCCCCGTCCGCGGCACCTGGATGGCGCGCATGTTCAACAACGCCTTGAATGGCAGTCGCAATGGCATCAAGGCTCTCCAGAAGCGATGTAAACTGATCCGACGCCGCGCCCATCGGGACCTCAGCGTTTGGAATCTCCGGCGCAAACGTGAGCCGACCGACCACGGGAGCCTTGAGCGCTTCGATAATACTCACCAGCGGGGTCAGACTGAGATCAATATGCCGGTTCTCCGCATTACCCGCGTCTCCAGATTCATCGACCTCTACGATCGGCCGGAGCGGGTACCGCACATTGACACTCACGACTGTTCCAGTTTCTCCCGTAGTCAGCTGAACGGTCGTCCCAAGGGGATACACCGACAGCTGCTCGACCAACGCCTTGGTGATCTCCCGTGGAAAGGTCGCCCGCTCCGCCACCAGCAACTCCTTAATCGCTTCATGCGGAAAGAGCCGGGGTCGATACGGCCGCTCGCTGATCAACGCGTCAAACACGTCGGAGACGCCGATGATCAATGCCATCTCGCTGATTTGCCGGCCTTTCAACCGATTCGGATAGCCCAACCCATTGGTGCGTTCATGCGCTTGACGAATCAATTCCGCTAACCACGCATAGCCAGCCCCCGACCGCTTGATCGCCTCATACCCTAGTTCCGGATGTTGCTCGATCAACGTTCGTTCGTCCGCCGACAGGCGCCCGGCTTTCGTGACCAGCGATTGAGGCACCGCAAACAATCCAATGTCGTGAAGCAAGCCTGCCAGCGCCAGCCGCTCCAATTCACGCCCATAATATCCCAGCCCCATCCCCACCTTCGTCGACACCACGGCCACATTCAGGAGATTCGTCAAGAGCGGCGATCCCGACGGACTGGAGAGCGCCATGACAATTAATTCATCGCTGCGCTTCAACGACGCAACCAGCGCCATGGCTATGGCTTCGAGCCGATCGAGTTCAATGGTTCGTTGACTTTGTATGGCCGAGGCGACCAGTGTCAGCTCGGCTTCGGCATCCCTATACCATGTCATGGACACTCGTACTCTCCTTCTTCCCAACCGTATCCGGTCAGCCTAATGCGACGCTGCAACGCGTAGCACCAGCGGCCGATCGATGTGATCAACGTTTCCGTGCGCTCCGCTCAACAAGCAGAGATCGCAGAGCGCATTAATCAAGCGGCAGACACCGCCTGTGTGCCGATAAATCGCTTCCACCGCCTCCACCGTAAACAGCCTTCGCGCACACCCTGCCGCAGCTAATCGGCCTTGAATATAGGTCTGCGTTTCGACAACGTCAAACCGCTCCAGGTGATACCGTACCGCGATCCGTTGCATCAGCTGTGGGATGCCCGCTATCCGTTCTCGAAGTTCCGGCTGGCCAAGCAGCACAAGCGTCAACAGAAACCGATTGTTCATCTGATAATTCATCAGGAGCCTGACTTCGTCAAAGATCCGATCCTCAAGGATTGTTTGGGCCTCATCGATGACCAGCACCGTATCGAGCCCTTGACTGGCATTCGACAGCAAATGCTCATTCAAACGCCTCAGCTGCATCGCCTTTGAACCACCGACCGGCAATCCGAATTGATACAGAATTTCTCCAAGAAATTGCTTTTCAGGAAGAGAGGGATTCGCCAGCAAGGCCACATCATACTTTGCCCTCGCCAGATTGAGAATCAGCGCACGGCTCAGAAGAGTCTTCCCGCTTCCGATCTCGCCGGTCAGCATGACCGCGCCCTTCCGAGCCTGAATCCCATACAGAATCCGTTGCCGCGCCTCCTCATGTTTGACCGAGGGGACATAAAAACGCGGATCGGGAACATTCTCAAATGGCTGGGTCTGCAATCCCCAATGCTGTTCGTACGTGAAAGGCACGGGCTCAGCAATTAACACATTCGTCTCCATTCCATCTTCACTGTACGAACACATCGTGTCAGGGATACTCAGACAATGGTGTAACAGAAAGAGACTGGACCATCACTACGCAACAGGCAACAAGGCTTCGATGGCTTCTCGCTCTCGCCGGCCAGCCTCTACCCACTCGTGAATGATCCCGGGCATCTTACGCAGTCGATCCTCCACTCGCTTGAACTGAGCAGCCGGAGGCCTCACCCGCCGCTCCGTTACCAGTAGAAGAAAGCTCTGTAGTCCTGTGAAAAACGTCATAGCCTCGCCCGCGTTCACCTGTTGGGACACCGACCAAAGCTCAGCAACCTGGTTTGTCATTGCGCGCCACTCGGGGAAGGCCTCGTCCCATTCATCTCCAGACGTCCGCGCCATCGTTTCAATGCCGTCAGATACGAGCGGGCCAATCCGCTGCACTAGTTGCGCAAACGCTTGCTCAACTTCTGCGCCTCGCTCAAGAACCTCGCGCAACGACGCGGCATCACAATGCGTCACGCCATGTTTTGTCATCCCGTCAATCTGCGCAAGAATGGTCTTCGTGACATGGCATGGCATAGCCATACTGCCGGCCAAGCGACCGATCAGATCGGTGAGAGCAATCTGGAACTCTTGCGCCGGTACGGTAACGGGCCCTACGTTGTCAGTGGCAGACTCCGCATCAAAGGCCACACCGGTCGCCCGGGTCAGCGCATCGTGAATCTGGCCCAATTGTTTGCAGAGCGCCAGAAATGCGGAGGCTGACAGAGGTACAGAGGGATTCTGTACGGCCTCAATCAAAGGCAGGCCGGCGAAGCTGGCCTGCTCCACTTCGTGCAGATTGATCGTCGCCGCGGACCCGCCAAGATTCGTGAGTCCGGCTTTGATCGCGTGCGCCAACTTGAGATGGCGATCAGCCGGAGGGCCTTGCTGCAATTCATCGAGCGCCACGTGGATCTGTTGCAGCCACTCCTGCGCTTCCTGGGCAAACAGCGCAATCAACTCTTTTTGAAACTCATCGTCTGTATCGACTGCCATGCCGCTTCATTCCTTCGCATGCGCACACATCCAGGCCCGGGACATCGCTCTATTTACACCCGTCCCTTGCCACTGCCGAGCTGAGATGCCAGTCCGGCTATTTCTCCAAGCTTGCGCGCCATCTCTTCAAACCGCTTCATCGATTGTTCAGCGGACTGTTCAGACTCCGAGACGCGCCGAGCCAACACGGCGTTCCGATCCCGCTCGGTCTCCAAGAGCTTCTCGAACTCTTGAGCCGCTGCCACCATCTTTTCCAACTCATGAATACGGCTCTCCTTGGCGCGCCCGATCTGAGTCGCCTCAGCCAGTTGCTGTTCCAGCTCGCCGACCTGCTGCAGGCCGCGTTCAGCCTCGGCTAGACGTTCGATCAACTCTCCGGCACATGCCCGTTCCGCCGTCAGTGCGGCTTCTGTTTGCGTCACCTGTCGGTCCAAGTCGGCCGCGCGATGCTCTTCGCTGAGCAGCCGCGCTTCCAGATCTCTCGCCCGGGCCGCCGCGGCCTCCAAGACGGTCAATTGTTCAACCAATTTTGTCGTAGCCGCCCGTTCGGTCATCAGCGTGGATTCCAATTGAGGCACCACGCTCACCGCTTGTTGGAGATCGGCAATCTGCCGATGAAAGGCTTGAAGGGAATCCTGCTCAGACTTCAGCGCAGACTCGAGAGCCGATGACTTCGCCTGTGCATCCGCAAGCAAATCTTCACCGCTGGCAAGCTGCGCCTTGAGCGACGCAATCTGCTGCCGCTCTTGAGCCAGCTCAGCTTCAATGGCTTGTGCCCGGCTCGACTGACTACTGGCTTCTTCAACACGCTGCCGCTCGACCGCAAGTTGATCCTCGTATTCCTTGACCTGTGCCGCCAGGGCCTCCAGCTCCTCAACTCGCTTCCTGAACCCTTCACCCTTGCCCCGCTCAGTTTGAAGCTGAATCTCAAGCTCGCCGACCTGCGCGACCGCCTGCTTATAGGTCGCGAGCTGCTCGTCCGTGATGCGCGGGCCGCTCCATATTTCAACGGGCGCGACTGGCTTGGAAGCCGTCACGGCAGGAGAAGGAGCCACGACCGCAGAGTCCTGACGCTTGGCAAGTAATTCCAGAACCCGATCCTTGAGTGACGTTCCTTGAAACGGCTTTTTGAGAACCCCATCGGCATGGCAAGACTCAGCCTGTTTCGTGACTTCGTCATTCACAATTCCTGAAATCAGCAATACTGGAGTTGTGGCCAGCGACGCATGTCCCCGCACAAAGGCGCAGACTTCATATCCGCTCTTATCCGGCATGATCACGTCCGACACAACGACGTCCGGTCGTTCCTTTGCCAAATACGCCAGCGCCTCTTCTCCATTCGCGGCTAAGGTGACGCCAAGTCCAGCCTCCGTCAATAAGCGCTCCGCAACTTTTCTGACCGCAATGCTGTCATCTGCTACAAGAATCTTCGGCATACTGACTCCCTTCACCTCTGTTCATAAATATCAACCTTGGACAGCCCCTAAGCGCGCGGCTGAAATAATGGGAACGTCTTCAAACTCATCGGTGAAACATCCGACCGTATGAATATCTTTGTCGCGATAGGCCTGAATCTTTGCGGCATCGAGAGAATGCAACACCGGCATTTCCTCATCAATGCATATCGCCATCGCACCGCCGGCCTGTTTGGCCATCAAGCAGAGGCGCTGCTCGCCCTTCACCCGAACCTTCAGCATCCCGGCGAGATCACAAACAGGAAACACCTCCTGGTCTCGGCGAATAACCGCCGAGATGAAGGGGGTACGGCTGGGAATTGGAATACTGCCAACCCAGGCTGATACCCCGATGATTTCTTCAGTTTTCACCGCAAGCCGACGGCCCCCTACTGAAAAGACCAGCAGACGGCACAGCTGGGAAGTGGCCTTGCGCTGCCGGCCAACCGCTCCCCTTAACATACGATACCCTTTTCCATTCTGTCGGACGTGTCCGATAGGCGCAGCGGCAACCGATGGCTCTGGTTCAGCAACCCGCTAGCCCCCTCTGTGGCGCCGCTCAGCAGCCACTTCGAATGAAGCCCTACCGCTACTCCTTCGCCATAGAGGATAAGGCCCACGTACCAACTCCGCTCTTCACTGCGAAATTGACCTGGCAACGGCAACACACGCGTCCGTTCGACTTCGTGCAGACCATATACTCGATCCACCCGAATGCAGGCATGAATCCCGGCTTGGGCCACCAAGACCGTGCGTGTCTCCGCCCCATTGTCAACGTGCGCAAGCCCGAGCCGCCCCCTAAGATCCAGCGAGGGATACTCCTGACCATGAACCGTAAGGATGTCGCTGGAGCCGCACTCTTCCATCGTCAACAAGCCTTGCACCAATTCAGCGAACAGGGCAAATTGCTGGCCGGCTATTCCTACAATCAAAAAACGCTCGATCGGCACATGAACAGCCGATGCAACCCCATGGCCTCGCAAACTCATACCTGCGCCTCATCGATCATGGCCCCTCGGTTCCGCATGCCGCCCCATACCGACCACATTACTTCCGGGCACCTGATACCTGTCCAACCCATCGTTCCACTTCTTGCAGCAATGCGCGCTCTTCCACCGGCTTGGCAATATACGAACTGGCCCCGATACTGAGCGCCATCTGACGATGCTTGTCCCCCGCCCGCGTGGTCATTACGACAACTGGGGTCTGCTGCGTTTGCGGCCTGCTCCGCAAAGCTTGGATGACTTCCAGTCCGTTCAACTTCGGCATTTCCAGGTCGGTAAAAATCAGCTTATAGGTCTGCGCCGACGCCTTTCGCAATCCATCTTCGCCATCCACCGCGGTGTCGACTTGATACCCTGCATTTTCCAGCATGCGACCGACAAATTTCCGAATGCTCAACGAGTCGTCGATCAAGAGAATTGACGCCCTTGCAGCCCCTTGCGCATCCATACCATGGTCCGAATCCTGATGAGACATCACAGCCGTGTCCGGGGCCGCCAACATCGCAGTGGACTCACGAGACTCCCGCGCGAACAGGCGTCCCGTATCCACCACGAGCACTACATGTCCCTCAGGATCGATGGTAGCCCCGCCAAAACAGGACCGCTCCATCGAGCGTAATGTACCCAATGATTTAATCACGATTTCTTGACGCCCCAACAACTCGTCGACCGCTAATCCGATCGGCCCAGAGACCGTGCGTACCACAACCACCGGCATGGAGATATCGACCGTCCCGCTTTCGCGCCTGAGCAGATGGCGCAGCGAATAGAGATCAATCGCCTCTTCGCCCATCTGCAAAATCGCCCGCTCCCCCATGTGCTGCAACGAGCTCACCGTCGGCATCGTCACCTCGCGCACATTGGGCAATGGAATCGCGTACCGTTCTGATCCCACTCGCACCATCAAGGCCGTGGCAATAAGCAGGGTCAGCGGCAAATCCAACGTAAACTTGGTGCCCACGCCGGGAAGCGACTCCACATCGATATGACCGTTCATGCCCTCAATCACGCGCTTGACGACATCGAGCCCGACACCTCTTCCGGCCTGATCCCCCACCTTCTCCGCCGTCGAAAATCCGGGGGCAAAAATATACTTTAAGACTTCGGCATCCGGCATTGTCTGAATCTGCTCTGGCCGAGCCAGCCCGAGATTGACGACCTTTGTCCGGATCCGTTTGAGATCGAGACCTGCCCCGTCATCTTCCACTTCGATGATGATCGAGTTGCCTCGATGCGCGGCGTGCAAGTAGACCGTGCCGACCGCGGGTTTCCCTTTTGCCACTCGAGCCCCGGCGGGTTCAATGCCGTGATACACGGCATTCCGCACAAGATGGACCAACGGATCCACCAGCCGTTCCACGACCCCAGTATCCACTTCCGTATGCTCACCGGAGGTCACCAACGACACTTCCTTCCCCGAGGCCCTGGCAATCTCCCGGATGGCTCGGCGGAACCGTGTAAACGGAGTCCCGATCGGAACCATGCGGGCCCGCGCGATTTCATCCCGCATACCCAGGGTCAGCTGCTGCAAGTGGCTCATATCATCGTGCGACCGGCGAATAGATCCGCTGAGCTGCGACATCGATTCAGTAATATCGGCCGTCACCTCGCTGATACGTCTCGCCAAAATATTGAAATCATCATACTTATCGAACTCCAGGCTGCCGAAATCACGCAGCCCAGACGCACCGACGGTTGCCGCCTCCGTGGAAGTCACAGGGGCGGACGGAAAGGTGAAGGTGTGTTTCTCTTCAAACGATTGCACGGCATCGACCAACCTAGACTTGCAAGCCAAGACTTGTTGCGACAGTTGCTCCAACACACGGAGGCGCTGTTCCAAGCGACCTCGCCCAATGACCAATTCACCGACCAGATTGAGCAATCGTTCCAATCGCTCTCGGCTGACTCGAATGACTTCTCGCTCTTCTGTGGGCCGGCCGTCGGCGGACTTGGATTGCGCCGCTTCGTCCGTGGATCCAGCCGTCGATTGCGGAGGAAGGAGCGGAACTTCGGCCGCGCCGACCGCATCCACACTTGAGACACCGCCACCATGCAGCAATTTCAGGTCGGCAAGTGCGGCGGCAAATCGTTGCTGAGTCGTCACCAGGGCCGCGGAGTCACGCCGCATGAGCACACGCACAACATCGACGGATCGGAGCAATAAGTCTGTCTGACCTGGCTGTACAGCCAAGTGCCCGTCACGCACAGCCCCCATAAAATCTTCAATGTGGTGAACCAAATCGCCGATAGCTTGAAACCCGACGGTATACGCAGACCCCTTGAGCGTATGAGCCGTTCGGAATAATTGATTGATCAACTCGTTGTCATGAATATTCTTGTCTAGCCGCAGGAGATTGGCCTCAAGCGTCTCCAAATACTCCTGGGCTTCCGGGGCAAAATACGACAGCACCTCGGGATCCAATTGCGGAATCAAATACTCCGCCGATAACACAGGGCTCGCTGCCACATCGTCATTGACTGCTGGTGCAACCGAAGGTTGGCTCTCTGTATGGACAACAGGAGTTGATGACACGGCGGCCACGATGGCTCCACCATCCCGTATCTGCTTCAGGAAACCAATCACTGCAGGCACATCATGCTGCAATTGCGGCACAGAGGACGAATCTCGCCGCAGGGCAAGCCGAATAATGCCGACCGCCCGAGTCAGTCCCTCGAAAAGGGCATCGCTCAGCTCAACCCGGCGCTCACGAACCTTGCCCATACAGTCTTCCATGGGATAGGCAATATCACCAATGACGGTAAAGCCGACCGTATAGCCTGAACCCTTCAGCGTATGGGCCGTTCTAAAAAGCCGGTGGATCGCATCGTCGTCGTTCGGGTGGGCCTGCAAGCTCCGAATCAAACTATCAATCGTGTCCAGATACTCCAACGCCTCGGGGACGAAGTACGACAGCACGTCCGCATCCACATTTGGCACCAGATAATCCGGGCTCAATTGCGCGCCATCTACGGCACCCAAGGTGCCGTTGTCGTTGATAGCGGCCGTCTGACCGGTGGATTCAGCGGGGAGAAACCCATTGGACACGGCGAGGCAACGATCGATCGTCACCTGATCTTCCCCTCCACCTTGTCCGATCACATCGAGCTGAAGCTGGACACCCTGCACAATTTCACGCATCGCCCCGACGGCGCGAGGCCAATCCGCCTCTGAAATCATGTGCCCCTGTTCGCACAACGACTCCAACCGTTCGCTCAACTGTGCGATGCCGGCAAATCCATAGAGCGCCGCAGCCCCTCGAATCCGGTGGGCCACAATAAACTGCTCGTGCAACTGTTGAGGACTTGGAACGGCCCCATCGGCTGGATGCACAGCGCGTTTGAGCTCGGCCATGCCATCGACAGCTTCAGCCACAAAAATGGCCAGCAGACTGTCTGGATCGAATTCTGCACTCATCCTGGTCCCTTCTCACCCGGAGGATGACTGGCATCCTCCGGACACGCTCATCACACCAGTTTGAATTGCGACACAGAAGCCGTCAGCGTTTCAGCGAGCTTCGCCATATCTTCTACGGTGACACGGGCGGAATCCGTAGCTTTCTGCGTGGCCACCGCGCCGCCGGTGAAGTCCTTAATCGAGCGTCCCACCTTATCGGTCGAAGCCGTCTGCTCAACCGCAGACGATGCGATGCTCTGCGCCAGCTCAGATGAGCGCTGGGCGATTGTAGAAATTTCTTTGAACACATCACCCGTGCGTAACGCTGACGCCGAGCCCGCTTCCACCGCCTGGGTTTCATGTTCCATCGCGACCACCGCGTCCTGCGTTTCACTTTGAATCACTTTCACGAGGTCCGCGATTTCTCGCGTCGCCTGCGTGGAGCTTTCCGCGAGTTTTCTCACCTGATCGGCGACGACCGCGAAACGGGCGCCCGCCTCTCCGGCACCGGCGGCCTCGATGGCCGCGTTCAACGCCAGCAAGTTGGTCTGATTGGCAATATCTCGAATCGTCGACACGATCTGTGAAATTTCCAAAGACCGATCACCAAGCGCTTTTACCTGCTTCGACATGCGTTGCACCGCCGCGCGGATACTCTGCATATCTTGCACGGTTTCTTGGACCGCCACACGACCGCGCTCGGTCGCTTGCAACACTTGGCGAGCGGATTCAGAAGACGCACCGGCTGTTTCAGCCACCTCGCGCATCGATGCCGCTAACTGTTCGACCGCGCCCAGCGTCTTGACGGACTCATCGGCTTGATGCTTGGCCGTGCCAGACATCTGACCGGCGTTGTCTCTCAGTGTCCCAGCCGACTTGTTGACGCGTTCTGCCGCTTCACGGACTTGCCGCATCAGCTGGGCGAACCGCTGAATCATGAGGTTGAATCCGTCGGCCAAGTTTCCGAACATATCCGCGGTGACCTCGCCGCGCTTCGTCAAGTCTCCTTTACCGACATCAGACACCAAGACGAGAAATTGCATTAAGCGCTTTTGCATCACGTCCCGCTCTTCCTCGGTGGACACAAGGGCCGTAATACGATCCAACATCGAGTTGAACGCTTTCGCCATGTGACCCACCTCGTCATCGCTCTCGAGCTTCGCGCGAGCCTGAAGGTTGCCCGCCGCGGCTTGCTCGGCGACATCGGCCACATGCACAATGTTCCGCGCAATATACCGAGCCAAATAGTAGCCGATGGCGCCTCCGAAAATGAGCGCGAAGAGCCCTCCGAACAGCACCCAATTCGTACTCCGCGTCGCTTCGGCCTGCCCGCTCTCGTTCAACTCTTTGGCCAATTCCCGAATCGTGGTCAATAATTCTCGGACACGCAACGTGGCGGTGTTGTACTTATTCGCGACTTCGACTGAGAGCGCCAAGTTACCCAAATCTCGCATGCTCTGCTTCTGCTCTTCGGAGAGCGACGGCGAATAACTATCCGCGAACGCGCTGACGGCACCGTCCGTCGACACAAAATATTCGGCCAGCGCAGTTTTCAACGCAGCAATATCCCTGGCCTCGTTTCGCCCCGTTCCTGATTCGCGCGATTCCAATCCCTGGTACGCCTGCAGGGGTTCCAATGTCTGTTTCTTGAGGCCCGCCAGCGGAGCAATGGCATCGTCAAAGTCGCTTTTCCGCGACTGGCGACCGGCATTCAGCAGCGCGTCGTGGTACAGACCGAGGTTCGTACTGCTGACGCCGGTGTTGGACAGCGCGACCGTTGACCCGTCATAAATATTCTGCAACTCAGTTTTCAGCCGGCTCAATCCGATAAGACCCACGAGGCCGACCATGATCATGATGACGCCGACGGCGGAAAATCCGAGAATCAGCTTCGGCAGTGTTTTAAGATTATTGAACCACGTCTGAATCGTCCACGCTGACTTGCTGTGCCTCGCCATAACATCCTCCTCCAAACCCATAGGATAATCGGTTTCTATCGTCGCCGCGCCGTTGCCCTGAGCGGCCGTCAGCCAACTCAGCGGACAGCGTCACGTGTCGGCCATCTAGTTCAACACCCCTTCCACGCAAGCCAAGAGTTTCTGCACATCCATCATGCCGCTCATGCGCTCTTCAATCTTGGCCAGCCCGGAAAGGAATGGCCGTGACTCCGACAGTCCTCGCGACGTGGCGGTCAACAGATCGTCGGGATGGATCGTGCGGATCTCCGGCACCGCGTCGATCAGAATGCCGACCTGCTGCTGACCATGACGCACGACCACCACAAACGGCAGTGACGCGGCCGACGACATCCCGAGCGACGGACGTAAGTCCGCCAGTGGCATAACCGTTCCGCGAAGATTCGCTACTCCCACTAAGATCGACGGCATCCCAGGAACCGGCGTCACGGTTTCCAGCTCAAAGACTTCCCGAACGTGACGAAGATCGATTGCAAACAGTTCTCCTCCGAGAGTCACGAGGCAGATACGCGACGGAACGGGTGGTTTGGCCCCTGCGGCCAGGACAACCCCGACGGATTGGGATGGACTGAGAGCTAGTTCCATGATCTCCCTTCAACCACCAGGTTCGATCTCTGATAGAAGCCTAGTTCAACGCGCGCTTCACGGCCGCCAAGAGATCTTCGGCTTTAAACGGCTTGACCACATACCCATTCGCGCCCTGCTGTTGTCCCCAAAACTTGTCGCTTTCCTGCCCCTTGGAGGTGCAGAGCACGACGGGAATGTTTTTAAAACGCTCATCGCCTTTCAGATCGCGGCAGGCCTGAAATCCGTTCCGTCCCGGCATAACCACATCCATCACAATGAGATCGGGCTTTTCGGAGACGATCTTCTCTTCCAGCTTGTCCGTATTCGGGAATGACACCACGGTGTGGCTGGCCGCCTTGAGATACCCTTCGATCATCTGCAACTCAGCGTATGAATCATCGACGACTACGATCTTGCTCATAATGCTCGTCCTCCAGCTCGCATAGTTGAATCGCGCCCCTTATCGCATCGGCACAACGACGCTGATTGCGCCGGCCAAGTCTCCCTCTTTCCATCCCTCTTTTTTCGTTCCGGTAATATCCCGTTCCCCTTTCGGTCCCCCATGGCAGGTCAGGCACGTCGGACCGGCATATTCAGGATCCATCACACGCATGACCGGCTTTCCCCCGACCATCGTCGCTTTGGCATATTGCTGTCCCTTCGGATGGCGTGAATCGGCGAACATGCGCAACACTTCCGATTCGAAATCATCCGGCTTGTTGCCAGGGAAGCGATAATCCGTTCCCGTCAGCTTCAAGCGAATGCCGGTCTTCTTGTAGAATTTCTCTCCGGACTTGCGCGCAAAGACAGCCGGAATGAATCCTTTGAAGGCGACACCCTGTTTATTGATGACCGGCTGTCCCTCCAACACCACCTCACGCTCCGCTTCGAGCAACGCCAGGAGCACACCGTTTTGCGGAGCTCCATTGGGACGGCTCAGATCGACACGTGTCTTCGCTTTGAATTTCTCAATGACCTGATGCGCCATGAATTCGTCGGTAAATCCTTTATTGCCTTTGCTGGGATCGTTAATCAGCGCCTGATGTTCCGAGACCACCGCGCGGCCTGATTTCAGCAATGCAATCAACAGCTCTGCCGTCTCGCTCTCATCGCCTGCGCGAGCAAACGATGCCCCTCCCATCACCATCGCACAGACGACCGCACTAACAATGAGTGATGTGAACCGTGCTTTCATAGGATCCCCTCCTCCTTCAAGGCTGGCGCGTCTGGTGATTCACGCCCAAGTGTAGTCGCTTGCTC
This sequence comes from Nitrospira lenta, assembly GCF_900403705.1. NCBI lineage: Bacteria > Pseudomonadati > Nitrospirota > Nitrospiria > Nitrospirales > Nitrospiraceae > Nitrospira > Nitrospira lenta. The sequence continues at coordinate 52,034 of NZ_OUNR01000020.1, forward strand.
TCCATTCGCAAGAAATCGATGAAAATCGACACCTTCTTCAGCCACTGCGAGTGCGCACAGGTCGAACGACACGGATGTGTGAGGACGGCAACTGAGAACAACAACAAAGGAATGGCAACTACTGTGCCGGGATGAGCGAGAGACGATCGAAAAACCCGCGTGAGAGAAGAATGTGGTCAAATGCTGCCATATCTGCACGAATTGTGAGTGACGCAGGCAGAAGGATACCCTCGCCGCACATTGCTGAAACCCGTGCACGGTTGTGCATTACATGACAATTCTTGCTACGGCATGAGCAGGAAGACCGCAGATAGACAGAGCAACAAGGAGTGGATGTTAGAGGCGGGGTAAGACTGCCTTAATAAACGGCGTGACCTTGAGATGCAGCTGCAGGTGGTCCGCCCACGCATCGAGCTGACTGCCGAGCGACTGAGAGATATCCCGCGAGACTGCATCCGCCAAAGGCACGAGCGACTTTCGACCACGGATTCGGTTAATCCATGCCCGCCTGAACTCTGGAAGGTCGAATACGCCGTGAACGTAGGTTCCCCAAATCAAGCCGGTTCCGTTCACCGCTCCATCGAAACGTTCCACTTCTCTACCCTCCAGCTGCCCACCCCCAAGACTGAGCGGACGCACACGAAAACAGGGGCGCCGATCCCGTCCTGTCGTCTGCCCCATATGGATAAAGTACCCTCGAACAGTCAGACATCTTTCCGGTTCTAGTTGAAGAAACTCGGCCTCAACCAATTGTGTGATCTTGGTCTTTGCAAGTGTCGTGGCTACATCCAATAACCCTAGTCCCTCAACCTCGCCTCCTGCTTCCACCCCAGCAGGATCCGCAATGCTCCGTCCCAGCATCTGATACCCGCCACAAATGCCAATCACCTCGGCTCCCTCACTCGCATGACGACTCATCGCCTCTGCCATCCCGGATTGACGGACATACGCGAGATCTTCAATCGTGTTCTTACTCCCTGGAATCACAATCACATCTGCGCCATCGAGATCTGCCGGCACTGTCGCATAGCGAACGACCACATCAGGCTCTGCCATCAGTGGATTGAAATCGGTAAAGTTGCTCATACGCGGCAGCAAAACCACCGCAATATTGACTCGATCCTTGGCGAACACCGCATGGCGATGGCGCTCGACGTCAACGGCATCCTCCTGATCCAGCATCAGGCCCCGCAGCATAGGGACGACCCCGAGAACGGGAAGACCGGTCCGTTGTTCGATAAATTTCACGCCATCGTCAAATAGCGTCGCATCGCCGCGGAACTTGTTGATGATGATGCCGATCACCCGCGCGCGCTCATGGGGCGCCAACAAGTCCAGCGTGCCAATCACTTGTGCAAATACGCCGCCGCGATCGATGTCCGCCACCAGAACAACTCGCGCATCCGCCAGTTCAACGGCCGACCAATTCGCCAGATCACGATCGCGCAAATTCATTTCAGCCGCGCTTCCGGCGCCCTCAAGGACGATTACCTCATATCGACCAGCTAGTCGCTCGTAACTCTCTCGCACACGCTCGGCCAGTTCCGCTCGCCGCTCAAAATAGGTTCGAGCTTCAGCCTTGCCCCACACCTGCCCCTGCACGACAATCTGCGCACTGCGATCCGATTCCGGCTTCATCAGAATCGGGTTCATGTCTGCGTCAGGTTCAAGCCCGCAGGCCTGCGCTTGCAACGCCTGAGCACGACCGATTTCTTTCCCGTCCGGCGTCACGAACGAATTATTTGACATGTTCTGCGCTTTGAATGGAGCTACCTTGATGCCGGCTCGGTGAAAGAGCCGGCATAACCCGGCCGTGATCAGACTCTTTCCGACATCCGATCCCGTTCCAAGCACCGCAAGTGCGCGGGCTTTCATGCGTGCCGCTTCTGCCATTGCTTCGCCTTCGCTAAACCGCGAGCCACACACTGAGTCACGGCTTGTCCAATCAGTGCGCCAATCATAGTATGAGTCCCACTATAGGCCTGCCACGGCCCCTGCCCCCTTAACCGACAGGCAATCACCACCGCGTCGGTCCCGGTCCCGGTCGCGCCTGGCAGGCCGGTCCAACTCGGGACCGCATGATCTCTCAAGACACCGGTCTTGCTCTCCGTTACAACTTGCACCGCGCCGACCATCGCCGCACTCGACAGGCAGACATTCGTCACAACGATGAGATTGATCGTTCCCAGTCCGGCTGCCTGGCCTCGACGAATGTCGGTCTCCGGACGCTCTCCCGCCTTTACCGCATTCGTCACACCGACAGTGGCAAAGCACTCAACCCAGAGAGACCCAGACGACACTCTGGCCGTGACCAACTGCTTCATCGGGACGGCGGTCATAAGTCCAACCGTTTTCTGCTGCACGCCCAGCCTGACAGCCAACCGTCGAAGCGCCCGGACGGGGTCGTCGTGAGCTCGAGGATGCGTATTCGAGACCGGATTCGACTCCACCTGGTGATTCAGGATAGACGACGCAGCGGTGAATCCGCCGCCTTGCGGAGCTGAAGACAGCACTCGCCTCTTGCCCCCAAGATCAATGACCAGCGTCTGCTCCGTCACTCGATACCGGGTCTGCATGCGTGAGGCCTGTCCTTGCGTCATGACCGGCTCTCACTCAACATTCCGGAGAGGGCTTTCAACAGTCGATCGTTATCCTGTCGAGACCTGACTGCGATCCTGATCGAGCGACGATTCGCACCTGGAACAGACGAACAATCTCGAATGAGTAATCCCTCCCGCCTCAACTGCTCAGTCAGCTTTTTCCCATGCCATCCGCGCGGCAATTCCATAAAGAGGAAATTTGCGTGTGCCGGAAACAGGGTGCATCCCAGCAATCCGGCAAGTTCTTTAGCCATTCGAGTCCGCTCTTTTTCGACAAACCGGAGACTCTTCCTGGCATGCGCCGTATCGCGCAACGCAGCCAATGCCGCCGCCTGTCCCATGGCGTTGACGGACCAGGGCGGTAACTCGCGACGCAATTGCTGGATCACGGCAGGAGCCGTGACCGCATACCCGACACGCAATCCAGGCAATCCATAGAATTTCGTCAGGCTCCGCAACACCACCACCCTGGACCAGGCTGACGCCAGCGGAAGAATAGACCGTTCCGGACAATAGTCGGCAAACGTTTCATCGATTATCAACCACACACCCCGTCGCTGCGCGGCGCGCGCCAGCTTCATCACATCATCAGCCCCGCAAGCCTGCCCCGTCGGACTATTGGGATTGCACAGCAAGATCCCATCAGGCGTCCGAGACCCCTTGGCCGGCCGTTCCAACAACCGACACAGACGATCGATGGGCAAGGCATACTGTTCATCTCGATCGGCATACATTGCTGTGACACGCCCGCCGGTTCGCGCCATCGACGCGGCATACTCGGAGAATGTCGGTTGGACCAGCACTAGATGATTGATTTTGAGCGCCCGCGGAAGCGCATAGATCAATTCTATCGAGCCGTTCCCCATCAGAATCCGTGCGGGCTCGATGCGCCACCGGCTGGCCAGCGCTTGACGAAGCTCCCAGCACTCTGGGTCGGGATAATGCGGAACGAGATGCCGTGCCCCGGTGATGGCGCGCCAGACTTTCGGAGAAGGCCCCAGTGGATTGATACTCGCGCTGAAATCGACAAGCTCGGTGACATCCCGCCCGAGTTCGCGCGACGCCGCATGCACATCGCCGCCATGAACAGGTTTCTTTATTGGAGCCACAACACTCCCGCCCCAATCAATACGCCCAACAGACTCGCCACCCCCATCAATTGAGCCGCAAGGGTGATGTCCCCTACAACCAAGGCTCGGTACCCGTCACCAAGGGTCGGACGTTCATTCGCGATCCCTTCGTAATAGTTGGTCCCGCCCAGTTGCACGCCAAGCGCACCGGCCATCGCCGCCTCTGGCCGCCCGCTATTCGGACTGGGGTGGTTGCCGCCATCGCGTCGCAACACCTGCCAACCACAAATCATACGATCCAGCTTGAGCGTAACCAGACCTGTAGCCAGGAGCAGCAGCACCGCGGCTAACCGAGCGGGAATCCAATTGGCCAGATCGTCAAGCCGGGCCGAAGCCCAGCCAAAATCGACGTGCCGTTCATCCCGATGGCCAACCATGGAATCCAGCGTATTCACCGCCTTGTAGGCCAAGGCTAACGGCGGACCGCCGAGCATAAGATAGAACAGCGGCGCGATCACGCCATCTGCCGTGCTCTCCGCCACCGTCTCGACAGTCGCACGAACGACTTCTGATTCAGATAGCGCGTGCGTATCTCGGCCGACAATCATCGCCACAGCCTGACGCGCGCCGACCAGATCTCCCCGCAGCAACGGCTTCGCCACGGCCTGCACATGATCCCACAGATCACGTCCGGCAAGCGTGCTTGAGGCCAGACCGATCGTTACAACGAGTCCGAACCACTCAGCCACCTCGCCAGCTTCAGCCACTATCCAATGCCCCAAGAGATAGGCCGCCGTCGGCAGCCCCAACGCAAGAACGACTCCTGCCAGGCGCAATGCAAGAGGACTCTGACACATCGCTCTCACATGATCGTCACACCAGGCAATGACCTGCCCCATCGCACGAACCGGATGAGGCAGCCAGCGGGGATCGCCTATGATCCAATCCAGGCCTGCCGCAAGCACTAATTCACTCGCAGTCATGGAAGTAACAACAGCGATGGAATAAGCAGGAGGAATAGGATTTCGATCACTTCGTTCGTCGCGCCCAACGTATCGCCGGTAATCCCGCCGAACCACGCGCGAAACCCAGCCCACAGCGCACACACCACCATAGCTCCTGCCAACAGAATAACCAGCGTGCCCAACAACCCGAACCCCCATCCCAGCCCCGCGGCGAGAATCGCCGTTGAGACCACGACATGGTGCCAGGAGAGATGCGTCAGGAACGAAGCGGCCAATCCCCCTTCAGCCCGGGCATAGGGAGACGCCCACGCCACGGTCACCATCGCCCAGCGGCCGATGGCCGGCAGACAGAGGAGCGCAGGAACGCGTATCGCCTGAGGCAATGCCATGAGCCCCGCATAACGCAGCAGCAATGAGAGAACGAGGCCCGTCGCGCCGATGGCGCCGATACGCGGATCGCGCATGATGGGGAGCCGCTCAGCCGGCGTCTTCCCCCCTGCCAACCCGTCCAACGTGTCAGCGAGTCCATCCTGATGCAACCCGCGCGTGAGCACCACCACCAGAACGATCAATATGACGTTCACCACCGTCGGGATGAATAACTTCGACAACCCCATGTCCGCGAGAACCAACCCACCACCGATCAGAAAGCCAACCACCGGGTACCAAGCCATTGACCTCGCCAACTCGACCGCGGTCGGTTCGTGCAACGCACGGCTCAAGGGGATCCCGGTCAGGAAATGCCAGGCGAATATGAATGGACGAACGAGCGTCCCCATGGAGCTTAGGCTTTCTCCGACACGCCGGCTTCACCGAAGGTGGCCATTTCGGTATAGATCTTGAGCGCTGCACAGACCAGGCTCATACCCAAACAGGCACCGGTGCCTTCACCGAGACGCAGATCGAGATCCAACAACGGCCTCACGCCCAGATGATCGAAGATCGCCGCATGCCCCCGTTCGACGGAACGATGCGACGCGATGAGATATTCGCGGCAACGCGGCTGGAGACCGACGGCAATCAATGCCGCCGCTCCGGCAATGAACCCATCCAGCACCACCGGTACGCGCGCGGCCGCGGCCCCGAGGATCAAGCCGACCAGCCCGCCGATATCCAACCCGCCCACTTTCGCAAGGACATCGAGCGCATCACTGCGATCGGGGCGATGCAGATCGAGCGCCTGCTGGATCACCGCCACCTTCCGCGCATGCCCCGCGTCATCGATGCCGGTCCCGCGCCCGGTCACGTCAGAAACCGGCCGTCCCGTCATCACCGCCGTGATCGCCGCGCTCGGCGTCGTGTTTCCGATTCCCATATCGCCGGTCCCGATGAGGCCAATGCCTTCCTGTGCCGCCTGCGTCGCGAGCTCGACGCCGATCAAGACGGACTGCTCCGCTTCCGCGCGAGTCATCGCCGGTTCGACGAGTAAATTGCGCGTCCCCCGCATCACTTTTTTCGAGATCAGATCCGGCAGCGTTCCGAAATCATGATCGACGCCGATGTCCACCACGCGCACGCCCACGCCGGCATGACGGGCCAACACATTGACTCCCGCTCCGCCGCGCAGAAAGTTCAACACCATCTGCGGCGTGACTTCTCTGGGATAGGCGCTCACACCTTCCTTGGTCACGCCATGATCCGCCGCAAAGGTAAAGACGACACCGCGAGGGATCGCCGGTTTCAGCTCCCCGGTCATCATCACATAGCGCGCCGCGACTTCCTCCAATCGCCCCAAGCTGCCCTGAGGTTTAGTCAGGCAATCCAATCGTGCTTGGGCTTTGGCCAACAACTTAGGGTCCGGCGATTGAATCCGATCACACGCAGCTTGTACGGACATTCCCATTCCCCCTCTTCATTTCAATCGAAGCGGAATCCCACTCACGACCAGGTGCGCCTCATCGGCGCCGGCAGCGAGCACTTGATTCACCCGTCCGGCCAGATCTCGAAAGGCCCGAGCCGTCGGTTCCGCCGGCACAAGCCCCAGCCCCAACTCGTTGCTCACGATCACGATTTTCGCCTTCGTCTTCCGCATCGCCTCCAGCAAGCCGGCCACGCGCTTCAGCACCAGTGGCTCTTTCATCCCGGAGCCCCGCAGATTGCTGAGCCAGAGCGTCACACAATCCAGGACAATCGTCCGATACCGGCTCCCGGCGCGGGTAAACCAGGCTGCGAGGTCGAGGGGAACTTCCGCCGTCTCCCAATCCGCTGCGCGAGTAGCCTGATGCCGTGCGATCCTTGCGGCCATCTCAGCATCGAGACCTTGCCCGGTCGCGACAAAGGCTCTCGGCCCCTTCGATCCGGCAAGCTGCAGAGCGGTCTCGCTCTTCCCCGATGCCGACCCACCGAGCACGAAGATGATCCGACTGGCGGATGTCGTCGCAGACTTACGGCTTTTCAGCTTTTGAGGTGGCATCCCGCTCCCACAAGAATTCCGGCTCACCCTGCGTCTTGGCCACCCAACGGGCCAAGACAAACAAGGCATCGCTCAACCGATTCACATACTTGACGATCGACGGATCGATCGGTTCGACTTTTGACAGCGCCACACACAGCCGTTCGGCGCGCCGGCAGACCGTTCGGGCTTGATGCAAAAAGCTGGAGACTTTCCCGCCGCCCGGCAGAATAAATTCTTTGAGCGGCTTCAGATCTTTCTGACAACGATCGATCAACTTCTCTAACCGCGTCACATTCTTCGCCGTCACCTGCGGCATATTCTTAAACGTCTGTCCCGGCGCCGTGGCCAAGATGCTCCCGACATCGAACAATTTATTCTGCACCCAGCGCAATTCTTCTTCGAGAATGGCTGCCGCCGAATACTCATCGAGCATGTCGGCATTCATGGCGCGCACGACGCCGATTGAGGCATTCAGCTCATCGACCGTCCCATAGGCCTCAACCCGCAGGCTGTCTTTCCAGACCTGCTGCCCTCCCGCAAGGCGAGTTTTTCCCGCGTCGCCTGTCCTGGTATAGACCTTGGTAATGCGCATCACCGTCTCCCCTCAGATCCGGCCGCGGTATTGCCCCACGACTCGTAGTGAATGAGTTCTTCCACCGGAATCCTCGCGCGCCACCCGGCGGACTCCAAGTCCGGCTTCGTCGCAAAATCCGACACGTACCCGAGACAGAGATAGGCCAGCACTGTGACCGGCTTGGGCACCCCAAGCACCCGCTTCAAGGCGCCATGATCCAGAATGCTGACCCATCCGACCCCGATGCCCTCCGCGCGCGCGGCCAGCCAAAGATTTTGAATGGCGCAGCAGGTGCTATACAAATCCGTGTCACGCACCGTCGAACGACCCAGCACATGCGGACCTCCCCGCTGGCGGCTGCATGTCACGCCGATATTGATCGGCGCTTCCTCGATCCCCTCCAGCTTGAGGCTCCGGTAGAGCGCGGCCCGCTCTCCGCGATAGCGCGCCGCCGCTTCGGCATTGGCCTGCCGAAATAGCTCTTTCACCGCTCCCTTGGTCGCACGATCGCGAACCACCACAAAATCCCAGGGCTGCATGAATCCCACCGACCCGGCATGGTGGGCCGCCGTCAGCACGCGCGTCAAGATCCGGTCAGGAATCGGCGTCGGGAGAAAATTTCGGCGGACATCGCGCCGCTCGAAGATCGCCCGATAGACCGCCTCCCGCTCCGGCACGCTAAACTCATGGCACGGCTCAGGGCTTTCTTGCGTCACGCTCGCCCGTGGAGCGACTCCATCGCGGCCGGATCGTAGGCCCCTTCGAACACCCGTTTCCCGAGCCATACGCCTCCTTCACAACACATCCATCCAACCAACCAGCCGCCTGTCTCAGTGGATGATCGAATGAACGCGCCCGCTCGATCACCCTACGGTCCAGCTCAGCTAACTCGACGTCCTGAATCGCTCGGTCCGTGCCGCGACCGCACCGGCCACGCTCAATAATGTATGAATCCCACCGGCAATACCGACATAGAACAACACTGCCGAGAAGCCTCCTGGGAAATACGTCACGAGGCGCATGGCAAACTGGGTCAGATTCGTCTGCTCAAAACGGCCGGAGAAAAAGTAAAAGCCGCCGCTTGAAATCAATTCACACAGAGCCGCGCCGAACACGAGACTCACCGCCAGCGGGAGCAACGTCACGACATTCTCCTGGTGGCGTGCGGCATACCAGCGGCCGGCTCCCCACAACACACCATAGGCCGGCAACAAGAAACCATAGGCAGGACTGACACAGAAATTATCCACGCCTCCCCACGTCACCGCCGCAACATCGAGCAAGGCCGCTTCAGCCAGCAACGCCGGAAATACCCAGCGGGATGAGAGATAGCAGCCGGCAAGAAACAAGACTGCCCAGGACGCGCTCGGCAAATGTTCGAGCGTGCCGAAATGATGGCCGCGCGTGGCGGCCATCAGCGTGGCCAGAGCAATACCGATAACGATCTGCGCCCGAGGAGAACTTATACACATCGCATGATCCCTCCTAGCCAGTTGTTGAATATCCGAATACTGAATATGTTCATCGCGTACGCAGATCACGTGGCAGGCTGAGTGCTCTGCGATAGCGGAGGCCCCAGTTCACCGGCGGCAACCTTCCCCAAACAGCCGGGACAGAGGCAGTCTTTATAATGGGCGGCAATCCAGTCCATCTGCGACTCGGTGATGCCAACCTTCCCGCACCAACACTGATAGCCGCCGCACGAGAACGCCACACCGCAAGCTTCGCATGTCTTAGTCACCGGTCCTCTCATAGGCGAGAAACACTCCCCTCTTTGTATAGCAGGCTGCTCAAAAAGACCGTCCAGCAAGGCCGCAGCAAGTGAAGGGCCGAGGCGTACCCTCCGGGGTACGTTGAGGGTCTGAACGCTGCGAGAACGGCGCTGGCGGGATTTTTCAGCAGCCTGCTAAAACTCCACCCCCGGCTGCGCCTTAATCCCTTTCCGAAACGGATGCTTGATCTGCTTCATCTCGGTGACGAGATCGGCTTCTTCGATTAAGACGTCTTTCGCCCCACGGCCCGTCAGCACCACATGCTGCATCGGAGGGCGGGCGCGCAGTACGGCAACCACCTCCGCCGCGTCGACGTAGTCCTGCTGCAGCGCGATATTGAACTCGTCGAGAATCACCATCGCATAGGACGGATCGCGCAGGAACCCACAGACGGTCTGCCACGCTTCTTGAGCGAATGTCGTATCTCGTTCGCGATCCTGCGTCTCCCAGGTATAGCCTTCGCCCATTCGGAGAAACGTGACGCGATCGCCGAACGATTTCAACGCCCGCTCTTCCGCCGTATCGATCGCCCCTTTAATGAACTGAACGACCGCCACCTTCATTCCGTGACCGATGCATCGGAGAGCCATCCCCAGCGCAGCCGTTGTTTTGCCCTTCCCGGCGCCGGTATAGATTATCAACAGCCCTTTCTCTTCTTGCGCTGCCTCGATCCGCCGATCGACCGAGGCTTTGAGCCGTTCCATCTTTGCCTTGTGTTCCACTTGATCTGTCATTGTGCCTCCCCTTGACGCCTAGCGGTTCGCCGGGCTTCATTCACGAGCGTTGCGGCGATCTCCGGTCGGCTGGAAAAGTGCAGATGGGTATAGAGCGCCAGCACATTGTCCAGCATGAGCCCGTCCTGCCCCTGTGAGCCGCCTCGCGTATCACTCAGCGAACAAGCAAAGTCGAGCGGCCCGCGCGGCACCAGCGTCGAGTAATGAAACTCGTGCCCCCTTGCGATGATGCCGGAGTCACCAAGAACGCACGGCTGGGATAATGCCACCGTTCGATATCCCAACATCATGCCGGCCTTCCCCATCACCGCTTCAGCGGGAAACAACCCGACCATCTCATGTGATCGCCCCTCAAAGTCACGAATCGCCTGCGTGAGGTACATCATGCCGCCGCATTCCGCATAGATCGTTCCGCCCTGTTTGGCAAAATCTCTGATCGCCCTTCGCATGGAGCTATTCCCCGCCAACGCCGCTCCGTGCAGTTCCGGATACCCCCCGCCGAGATACAACATGCCCACATCATCGGGAATTGTTTCGTCCGTGAGTGGAGAAAATGGAACCAGCTCGGCTCCCTCCGCTTCCAGCAATTCAAGATTCTCAGGGTAGTAAAAGCAAAAGGCTAGGTCCTGCGCAACGCCGATGCGAACTCTCACCTTCCCTCGACTTTGCAAGCAGGAAGACGGGGAGGTCGCCTCTTCCATCCCACCGCACGAGCCGGCCAGGGATTCAATCCGATCCAGATCGACCGTGTCGGCCGCAGCCTTCGCTAGTCGGGCATAGAGTTCGCCGGTCCCCTGCTCCATCGCGGTCACCAGTCCGAGATGGCGATCGGTGATCGTCACCGCCTGATCCGGTCGCAAATAACCCACCGCCGCCACGTTCGTGTACCGCCCGACCGCTTCCTTGAGCAACTGGTAGTGCCCCTCGCTGCTGACCCGATTGAACAGGACACCCACGACCTTCAACGCCGGATCGAACTGCGCATACCCCGACACCATCGCCGCAGCGGAACGGGCCATCGCACTGCCGTCGATGACCAGAAGAACCGGCGCATTTAACTGCTTGGCAAGTTCCGCCGTGCTGCCGATCTCGTTCACCGGCGAACTGCCGTCGAATAGTCCCATCATCCCTTCGATGATCGAGATGTCCGCATCCGCAGCAGCCTTCGCAAAAATTGCGCGATTGAGGTCCGCCCCCAACATCCACCCGTCCAGATTCCGAGAGACACGCCCAGTGGCCGCCGTGTGATGGCCGGGATCGATAAAATCCGGACCTGCCTTGAACGGCTGTATCCGGCGGCCCCGCTGTCGCAGAGCCGCCAGGATGGCCAATGTCACCGTCGTCTTGCCGACCCCGCTGGACGTGCCTGCAATGACCAGTCGAGAATAGTTCAACTGATGCCCTTATTTCGCATCGTAGTTCACTCGCACGCCCGCGAAAATTGATCGAATGGGAGTGCCGTAGTAGAGCACTTCCTCATACTTCTCGTTGAAAATATTGTCGGCGCGCACATAGGCTTGCACCTGCTTCATGACATCGTAGGTCGCGGAAAGATTCCATACATCAAACGCCCGCATTTTTTCCGTACTATTGACATCATTGAACCGCGATCCGACATATCGTCCTTCAAGATTGATCCTGAGCGGGTCAATTGGCTGGTAACTGACAATCAGGCTCCATTGGTCAACCGGCATGCGCGGGGATCGATTACCCGGATACTGTTGAAGATTCCGACTGATGGTATTGGTGTATTGCGCCTGCACATCCAAACTCTTGATCAACGGAACATCCCGAATGACGGCATACTTCACGCTGGCTTCCCATCCTTTCGTTCCCACAAGACCGGCATTCTCAGCGCAGAAACCGAATGGGCTACACACCGTCGAACTGGCCTGCGTAACGATCATGTCACGGAAACGATTCCAGAAGTACCCTCCGCTGATGGTCAAACGCTTATCGAGCAAATACTGGTCCACACCAACGTCCATACTTTGGCTTCGTTCCGGCTTGAGATTCGCATTGCCATAAAACGGAAAATATAGTTGATTGATCGTGGGAGCACGAAAGCCGGTCGCGTAGCTGCCTCGCAGTTTCGTGCCGGTTTCTTGATGCAGATAGCCCGCGGTCGTTCGATAGGTTGTCGCACCGCCAAAGACATTGTACTCATCATGCCGCACACCGGCCGTCGCGAACACACGATCCCAGAGATTGAGTTGAGCTTGAGCAAACCCCGCATGACTGGAAAGGGTCTTCGTCGGGATATCTAGACTATTCGTGAGCAGGTCTCGATTCTCCCCTTGCTGCTCACGAAACTGATATCCGGCTGTGAGCAGCAGAGGCTTCCCAATCTGAAAATTATTCTGCCACTCAAGGCGATTTGACACCGTGTTAATCTGCGATCGAAAGAGAAACGGCGTTGAGACAACTCCCGTTTGCACATTGCGCTGACTTTGCCCTGAAGAGGACTCTAAGTCCTCAGTTTGACGTGCCGCAGTAAATACTTGATTCCACCAGTTCGTGATCGGCTGGGTATAGGCAGCGCTGTAAACAAACTGTTGGCTATTCGAGAACCCTCCCAGCGTATCAAACCCAGGTCCAAAGCCATTGTCGAAACTTGCCTTGCCTTGTAACAGGCGAAAGTTGAAATCGAGCCTCCCCTCATGTGGAAGCGCGATACCGAGGCGTGTGGACGCCTGCCAGTTGTGGAACCCATCTCGTTCCGTCGCACCTCGCCGATAGTTCACGGCTGAAAAGCCGGTATAGTCCCAACGAGACAGCGCAACACTATAATCCACAATTCCCGTTTTCCCCGAAACCTGGCCGCCTTCACGAATAGACGAAAATGATCCGTACTCAAAGAACGCATTTGCCGACGGAGCACCCGTACCTCTCTTGGTGGTGATATTAATCACGCCACCCATCGCATCCGCGCCCCACAACATGCTTTGGGCACCGCGAAGGATTTCGATCCGTTCGATATTGTCTGTCGTCAGATTCGCCAGGTTGAATTCGCCCAGCGTTGCGCTATTCATAATCGCGCCATCAATGAGCACCAGCACTTGATCGGAATTACTGCCGCGAATACGAACCGACGTGCTCGTTCCCGGACCGCCATTCGAGAATACCGTGAGGCCCTGACTCAGACGAAGAGCGTCCGCCACGGTTTTGATCTGCCGTCTCTTCAGGTCCTGTTCGGTAATCACTTCCGTCGCACTCGTCACTTGAGTGACCGGAATCGGCGTCTTCGTGGCGCTGACAAAGACCTCGGGGGTTTGAATGATATCGGCCTGTTCGGCGGGAGTAACATCTTTAGTCTGAGCAGCCGGGGCGACACCTTGAGCCTGGTCGGCCGGTGCACTCTCTTGGGATTGGACGGCCGGTGCAGCATCTTGAGCCAGAGCGGCTTGAAGCGGCTGGCAGACACTGAGGACGCACGCACACAATACCCATCGCAGGACAAACAACGACATGTTACAGCTCCCTTGTGCTCGAAGGGTTCAGTCGAATCAACTGCGGGCTGGGTCTCCTGACTTGCGGATCGTCGCGTCTCTGCGCCTTCCCATGTGCCGAAGCACACAGTGGCATGATGCAGACTTACTCCCCGCTGACAGTGGCGGCACCGTGATGGATTTGCACCATCTTCCCCGTCCCCCGCGTCGTTTCTACAAAACGCCCTTTCACGTTAAAAATGATCGTCCCCCCTCACACCAACCCGTCACGGCCGGGGACATGGCCGTGCGGAATTACATCCGATCGAATCGTTCAACCCGGCATCGTGACGCGCGGACGGCCGCTAGTGGGATGGGCATCGACCACGACGTCGCAGCCATACACCGCCCGCAAGCTCTCCGGCGTGATCGTCTCCATGGGTGAACCGATCCGGACGATCCGCCCTTCCTTGAGCATCATCACCCGATCGCACGCCTGACTGGCGACATTCAAATCATGCGAGACCAGCACGACGGTAAGCTGCCGTTCACGTTGCAGCCGGCTGATCAGCGCGCACATTTCAATCTGGTGATTGATGTCGAGAAAGGCCATCGGCTCATCGAGCAACAGTATCGTGGGCTCCTGGGCCAAGGCCCGTGCAATCATCACCCGCTGGCGCTCGCCGCCCGAGAGGTCGGACACGAGGCGACCGGCCAAAGCCAGCACATCCGTCTCGGCCATCGCCTGATACGCTTGCCGCAGATCATGGTCGGACTCATCGCCTATACCCATTCCCCACCAGGACTCACGACGATGCGGGAAACGTCCCATGAGGACAGTTTCCGCCACCGAAAAGGGAAACACCTGCACATATTCTTGTGGAACGACGGCAATGGAACGCGCAAGGAGCTGCGGATCAATGAGTCTGATCGACTGGCTTCCAAGCCGAATCTCGCCGGCATTCGGTCGTAAGAGCCCGGCCAACAGCTTCAGCAGCGACGACTTCCCTGAACCGTTGGGCCCCACAATGCCCAATACTTCTCCCGCCCGCACCTCGCATGAGAGATCTTCGATCGTCCAAGACCTCCCCGCTTGATCGCTTCGATAGCGAAACGAGATTCGGTCCGCTTGCATGGCCGTACCTGAAGAGCACGCAACGGCCACGGAGGCTTCTGTCAATGGCATATCCACGTCACAGCATCCGATCTTTGCGCCAGAGCAGGAGATACAGAAAAAATGGGCCGCCGGCGAGTGCCGTCACGATCCCAACGGGGATTTCCGCCGGCGCCAGAATGGTCCGCGCAATCGTGTCGGAGATGACGAGGAACATGCCGCCCACCAAAGTTGATGCCGGCAGCAAAAGCCGGTGATCAGACCCCACCACCAGGCGCACGGCATGCGGCACAACCATCCCCACAAATCCGATCATCCCGCTTACCGACACGACGGCTCCGGTCAGCAAGGCCGTCAGGACGAACAACTGCTTTTTGATTCGCTCCGTCTCAATGCCCAGTGAGCGAGCCGTTTCCTCCCCCAGAGTCAGCACATTCAACGCATGCGCCTTGTGCATCACGATCACCAACACCAGCACCGCATACCCGACAAGCACACCCAATGCCGGATAGCCCGGCGCCGTAAGCGATCCCATCAGCCAGGCCATCAGGCCCGCAGATCGATTCGGTTCCATGATCGACGTGATGAACATAATCAGCGCGGTGAGAATCGCGTTCAGAATGACGCCGGCCAGCAAGAGACTATGGATAGGCAGACGCCCTTGTGACTGAGCCAATCGATAGATCAAGAGCAGCGCCAGCAACCCGCCGGCAAACCCCCACAACGGGAGGAGGGGTAAGAACAGCAGCGAGGCCCCGATACCCAGAAGCATGGCCAGGGCCGCGCCTAAGGCCGCGCCGCTTGAGACACCGAGCACATAGGGGTCAGCCAGCGGATTTCTCAGCAACGCCTGCAAGGTCACGCCGACCGCGGCAAGGCTGCCGCCGACGACAAATCCCATCAACACCCGAGGCAATCGAATGTGCATCATAATGATAGCCGCGGTGCCCCCGCCCTCACTCTCCACGCTACCCAAACCCAGCCACTGTTTCGCGATGACCAGCACCGTCGCAAGATCGACGCGCGTCGCTCCAAACTGGAGACAGAGGATGCAGAGTGCGACGCTAGCGGCGCCCAACGCCCCCATGATCCCAAGCCACCGGCGGCGCGTCAGAATCGTGCCTGTGCGCCGCCACGCATCCCGATGACTCGCCGTCTCTCCATCGAATCTGGTCGACGCGAGGGATGGCGGTTCGGGAGTCAGAAGCTGAGGGGATAGGGGCGTCATAGGCTCTTTGCTACGGGAGGGGCGATGGTCCAGCCACAAGCTCAGGGTGAAGAATGTTCACCAGCATCGTCAGCGCCTGGCCGATTCGAGGCCCCGGCCGGTTCAAGAGATCGGCGGGAATCTGGTGCAACCGGCCTTGCCGGACCGCCGTCATGGACTGCCATTGCCGCCAGGTCTGCTGCTCACTATCTGGAATGCCTTCGGCTTTTCCCACAGGGAAGAGCAGCACTTCCGGATCCTGCTGCAGCACCACTTCCAAACTCAGCCGTGGATACGGCAGCTGGCTCTGAGCGGCGACATTGGCGCCTCCGGCGATTCGAAGCAGTTGATCGATAAAACTTCCCGGCCCCACGGTTATTAACGGCTGACTATTCAGTACGTACAGCACCCGCACAGGAGACACCGTCTGAGTTCTGACTCGCACAGCGGCGATGTCCTGCCGCAAGCTCATGGCAATGGCATTGGCCTGCACCGAGCGATCCAGCATGCGCCCCAGCGTTTGAATATGTCCTAGAATATTTTCCACCGTCGCGGCGGACAGGATGAAGACCGGAACCTTCAATTGCTCCAGCTTCAGAATGACATCGGGTTTGAGAAATTCCTGCGGGGCCAAGACGAGATCTGGCTGGAGAGCCATCATCGATTCGAGATTCGGATGGGCATACCCAAGCTTTGGCTTCGTCGACGCCTCCGGAGGATAGTCGCAAAAATCGGTCACCCCGACGAGTTGATCCCCCGCACCGATGGCAAACAAGATTTCGGTCACGCTTGGCGCCAGGGAGACGATACGCGTCGGCGTCTTGGCCAAATACATCTTCCGGCCGGCATCGTCGACGAATGACCGCGACGACACGTGAGCCATAAACGGCATACCGGTCAGAATCCCCTGCTGACGCCGCTTCATCTCCGCACAGTCCCCCTCACCGCAGGCCCACACGACGGAGTTACCCGTCACGATGGCCACGGCCAACACCACACCGATCAGAATCCAACGGCCACGCGAGCGCAAATAAAAAATCCCCAAGGCCTGACAGAGACCTTGAGGATTGCACCCGGTTCTTCATCCTCGCCTGTTCCCCAGCCCTCGAGGGAACGATGGTCAATTCATTGGGCAGGTCTTCTGGCTCATGGTTCACCCTACTCCCCGCGCCTTCCCATCCACCAGGTGGACAGTGGCAATACCGGGTTTCGTCCCCATTCACAGCGGCGGGACCGCGAGGGAGTTACACCCTCTTCCCTAACCCAAGAATCATATGTGTGGAGGCACAATAGGAGACCCCGCTGATTTTTGTCAAGTTCATTAATGGCCGAAACGCGTGCGGCGAGCGCAGGATCCAGGGCGTCCACGCGCCTCATTAAATCTGGAGAACGGCCTATCAATGCGAGGTTAGAAAAATCGTCCGGTCGGCATGAGCCTTGCTGATCCGGCGCTACGGAGATCCCGCGTACAGAGTGACCGGCTGACCATACCCTGAACAACGAGGGCGCAGAAATCCATGCGGAACATTATTATTAGCCTCTGTATCATTGGGCTCTTTCTTGAACTATCAGGCCTGATCTGGTCGGCGAAAAAGGACAAGCCTAGCGAGACATTTGTCAGACTCTCAACTCCACCGGCCCGCAATATCGAACGCCCGCTCGACAACGGCTATTTTCTGTTGCTGGGGATGGCCGCTGCGGGTGGAACGAACCCCGTCCAAACCGGATACGACATCTGGAGTGAAACCGGGGCACGACCGACAGAACGCGGCTATGACTTAGACAAACCAGGACGGACAGAGCTTCGACTGCCGGTGGCCTACGACCGTGTCGTTCCCGAATGGCATGCCCACGACCCGTTGTCGGAATTCCAGAACAACGAGGCTTCGTTTCGGTTGTCGGCTTCGCTCTATGCGCCACTCGTCACACGATACGAACAATTTCTCCGTATGCAGTTTGAGGATTGGGGATACGGACATACCGGCGCGCCCCGCATTGAAGAGCTTATGGCGGCCCACCGCCTGTTTGTGGCAATCGGATTCGGCGAACAGGTACGGACCGGGCTCGATCGACTCACCCTGGACGTTGCCAAGTGGCGTAGCGTCCTGCGGGAAGCCCGAACCCTCCCGGTGAAGATACTAGCGTCAGTGATGATCGAAGACGATGTCGAACTGTTGTCGCGCATGCTGAGTCAAAGCACGGTCGACAAACGCGTGCTGGTTCAAGGGCTCAATTTGCTCCAGCCATTGACTCTAGCTGAATACTCACTCCGTTGGCCGATTCAAAATGAATTTATGATGGGCTATCAACGAAGCCGTACGGAATCGGCAAATGGAACCCGGCTTTCTCAGGCCGACCCTCACATCCTGGAAACGGTCACGATCCTGGCCCATCTGCCGTCCGATGCATTCCAAAAAGTGGCGCACCCCAAAAGCCTGACGGGATTTGGCCTGGCCGCATCCGGCCAGCGCACCTGGGACGCGTATTCGAGCTATTACGACGCCACCATTAAGGCCGCTGAAACGAATCACAGCCCGCTTCCTCGCCTGCAATATATCGCGAGACAGTCGCCCCGAACCTTTCTCGAACGGCTGGCCGATCCGATGGAATTCGAACCGCAATGGGAGCCCTTCAGTCAACACTTGGTTGAAACAGATGCGCGGCTGCGCCTGGTCTCACTGCAAATCCTGATGCGCAAGCCCACCGCCACCGTCACCATTCCGACCAGACTGGCGGAAGTCGGCTCGATGTACTTCGACCCCTTCACCGGACTCCCCATGCTGTGGAGCCCAACACAAAAGAAACTCTATAGTGTGGGGAAAGACCGGCTCGACGATGGGGGAGATCCAAGTTTCGATATCAGCGTGCCGCTTCCGCCTGCCTTCACAGCGCCGTCACCGGCCTCGTAGCAAGAGGCGTCAACGCAGCTTCTGATACTTCAGCTTGAGCACCAAGATCGTGAGTGTCAGGAGAAACGTGATGACGTTTGTGACAACGATCGGCCATGCCATCAGGTACAGACCGTAGACTAGCCACAGAAAGACTCCTGTTGTAAAGGTCACCAACATCGCCAGCGACATATCATCGGCAGACTTTGTCCTCCAGGTCCGCTGTAGTTGTGGCAGGAACGCAATGGTGGTGAGTGTCCCGGCAACGAATCCGATCCAATTCGCAGTCTCCATTCCGTCCCTTCTCCTGTCGATTCTCAAGACAGCCACCGGCATCTAGCCAGCTACTTGTCACAGTTCGTCTTAATGTGCTATTTTACCGAGCTAATCATTCGCTCGATCACTCAGAAGGAGCACTACCGTGGCATTCTCTTGCGATCTTTGTCAGAAAAAACCGAAATCAGGTAACAACGTCAGTCACGCGAACAACAAGACCAAGCGGGTATTCAACCCTAATATTCAGACTGTTCGCGCCGTCATCGACGGAGCCAACAAAAAGATTCGCGTGTGCACCCGGTGCCTCCGCTCAGGACTGGTCAAGAAGGCCGTCTAGGTCCTTCTCCGCTCCCATTCAATCTTTACGGCATTGAGAGCAGGACTCGGCCTCCGCGCTCGGTCAACTTGATCGCCTGCGGATCATCGGCCGACAGTGCGAGAGTCCTGCTGCCGTCTTTGCTCCTCAGCACGAGTCCGACTTCACCATTCGTGTCCAGCCCAAGGCCGGCTCTGGCTTTCCCCGCCTGATCCAATAGTAAAAACTCTTCCGCATTCACACCGTTTGCCTTCTGCGCTTGAACAGCCCTGCCCGAAAGGAACTGATCGCTCAGCACGCCTCCGACAATGCCGCCAAGAAATGCAGCCATCACAATCACTAGAGGTTGCCCCATCTTCATGTCACGTCCCTCCTAATCACGTGCGTGTATCTTGATGCGCTCTATAGAAAAGTCTCTGACCCGTTTCCATCACCGCACCGGCGAAAGAGACAAAAAAGGACTTGGAAGCGCGTGCCGTCCAAGTCCTTAGGTGTGACGTGTGAATTTGGAGCGGGCGATGGGATTTGAACCCACGACAACTTGCTTGGGAAGCAAGGACTCTACCACTGAGCTACGCCCGCTCGCTGTGGTGCATCCTACGCGGGCGACGATTCCAAGTCAAGAAAGGCCGTCCTACTTGGCCCGCTCAACCACGGCAAACTTGCGCCGGCCGATTTTCATTTGGTACTGGCGACCGGCATCCAACGTGACAGTGGCATTGGCGTCGCTCTGCTTCTTCTGATCAAATTCCACGCCACCTTGAATCACCAGCCGCCGGGCTTCGCTCTTGCTCGTCACCAAGCCTGTCCTGGCTACAAGATCAACCAGTCCGATCGACTGCCCATCTTTCAAATCCTGCTCCGTCAGCACGAGCCGCACATCCGGCTCGTCCGGAAACTCACGCTCGGAAAATTTGTGCTGAAAAGCGCCTCTCGCCTGCCTCCCCGCTTCTTCACCGTGATACCGAGCCACAAGAAGCTCGGCCAGCGACTGCTTCGCTTCCATCGGATGCAATGCCTTCACTCGCGCAAGATCTTCCGTGGTGAGCAATTCATAGTACCGCAGCATCAACGCGTCGCTGATCGACATCACCTTCCCGAACATGTCTTCCGGCTTATCTTCGAGCGCGATGTAGTTGCCGACGCTCTTGCTCATCTTCTTGATGCCGTCCGTGCCTTCCAGCAACGGCATCGTGATGACCACCTGCGACTCCTGCCCAAAGTCCCGTTGCAGTTCCCGCCCGACCAATAAATTAAACTTCTGGTCGGTCCCACCCAGCTCCACATCCGCCTTCATCGCAACTGAGTCGTACCCCTGCACCAGCGGATAGAGAAACTCATGGACGCTGATCGGCTTTTGCTCGTGAAAGCGTTTGTGAAAATCGTCCCGCTCCATCATCCGCGCCACGCGATAGTGCGCCGCCAGCTGAATCAAGCCCTCGGCCGTCATCGCACCCATCCAGGTACTATTGAACTCGATGACGGTCTTCTGCGGATCGAGGATCTTAAAAATCTGCCGCTGATAGGTCTTGGCGTTCTCCTGCACTTGCTCTTTGGTCAACGCGCGGCGGGTTTCCGACACGCCGGTGGGATCGCCTATCATGCCGGTAAAATCGCCGATCAGGAAGAGCACCTGATGCCCGAGATCTTGAAAATGTTTCAGCTTGTGGATCAGGACCGTATGGCCGAGATGCAGATCAGGCGCAGTCGGATCGAATCCCGCTTTCACGCGAAGGGGACGATTCTCCTTCAACGAGCGAGTCAGCTTCGTCTCCAGTTCTGCGCGCTGAATGACCTCCACGGTTCCCCGCAAAATCAGATCAAGCTGCCGACTCAATTCACTCATATCGGCCCCTTCTTTCCCTGTTCCACTGCAGCTGACTTCGCAACCGTGACAAATGGCTTCAGTTGTTCCAGCTTCTTCTTTCCAATCCCCTTCACCGCCCGCAGATCCTCGACCGCATGAAACCGCCCGACAGACTTCCGATAATCCACCATCCGTTTGGCCAACACCGGCCCGACGCCCGGAAGCTGATCGAAGTCCGCCGCCGTCGCACGGTTCAAATCCACCCGTTGCGCGCTATTCGCCTCCCTGCGCACCTCACTCACTCCGGCAGACGGAATCGTTGGTTCGCCTACCGGAACCACGGTTGGAGAGGCGTTATCGGAAAACAACGACGCTGCATGAGTCACCGCAGGCCGCTGCATCGTTTGGGGAACCTGCCAGCCGATCCACAATACGACGCCCATCGTCATCGCCAACATGCTCAGCTTGATGAGGAGCGACTGAAGCACGCTCATGATTTCTTCTTCATCTGGTGAATCGCACAACCCTCGACATCTTCGACTGCTTCGACGAAACCTTCCGCGAGCGTCGGATGGGCATGAATCATGTGGCTGATCTGCGATACCGTCGCCCCCTGCTCGATGGCAAGCGCAGCTTCGTGAATGAGGTCCGCCGCATGGGCGCCGACAATGTGCGCACCGAGCAACCGGCCGGTCACCGCATCCGCAATCACTTTGAACAGGCCCGTGATATCGCCGGTCGCTTGCGCCTTACCCAGCGCCGCGTAGCGGAAGCGTCCCACCTTGACGGCCTGCTCCGGATCGTGGCCGGCCGCTTGCGCCTGTTCACGAGCCTGCCGTTCCGTCAGCCCAACCCGGCCAACTTCCGGCAACGTGAAGATACCGGCAGGAATGACGTCATAGCGGATCGCTGTCGGATGCCCCATGATGTTTTCAACGGCGACTTTCCCTTGCGCCGACGCCACATGAGCAAGCATGGCCTTTCCGACCACATCGCCGATCGCATAGACGCCGGGCACATTCGTCTCCATCCGGTCATCGACCAAAATCTCGCCCCGCTTCCCCAGCGCAATACCGGCTGCCTCGACCCCGATGTCACGGGATTGAAATCCGCGTCCAATCGAGACCAGAAGCATCTCCGCTTCAACCGTACTGCCATCTTTGAGTTGCGCGACCACCAGTCCATCACGCACCTGCGCCTCTTGAATCGTCGTGCCCGTTCTGACATCGACGCCGCGCTTCTTGAGCTCGCGCGCCATCAGCACAGAAACCTCTTCATCTTCCAATGGAAGCACGGCCGATTGCAGCTCGACCATGGTCACCTGCGTACCCAAGCCACTGAAGAGCGAGGAGCATTCACACCCCTCGACCCCGGCGCCGAGAATGATCATCCGCGGCGGAGCCGATTCGAGATCGAGCGCCTGCTTGCTGGTGATAATGGTTTTCCCGTCGACAGGAAATTGCGCCAGCTGCGGCCAGGATGATCCCGTAGCAATCAGAATCGCATCCGCCTGCACCTGCCGTTGCGAGCCATCCTTTGCGGTCACCGCAATCGTGCGCGCATCGACCAACCTGCCGCGGCCATCGACTACATCGATCTTCCAAGCGTTGAACAACGTGGCAATGCCCTTGACCAGCGACGCCACCACCTTGTTCTTCCGCGCCACCATGCGGGCAAGATCGTAGCGCGGCGGACCGGACAGCAGAAGGCCAAGATCCTCCGCTTTTTTGAGCTTATCGCCGAGTTCAATGACGGAGAGGAGGGCCTTGCTGGGAATACAGCCCCAATTCAAACACACACCGCCGAGCGCCTGTTGCTCGATGACCGTGACTCGTGCGCCCAATTGGGCCGCGCGAATCGCCGCCACGTACCCGCCAGGCCCGGCTCCCAGAATCGCGATGTGTTTCGGCATGGAAAACGTTACGAGCGCGCGTTAATGTTTCTGACTGGCGAGAAAGGCTTCGTATTGGGCGGCCGTCATGAGTTGATCGACCTCTCCGGGATTCGAAAGATCGATCACGGCGATCCAGCCCTTGCCATAGGGATCGGAGTTGACCACTTCAGGATGATCCTTCAGGTCAGTGTTGATCTTCGAGACCGTGCCGCTGACAGGCACATAAATGGTCGATGTCGTTTTCGTCGATTCCACTTCGCCGATCTGCTGCCCGGCGGTCACCACGGCGCCGACTTTCGGCATATCGAGGAACACAATATCCCCGAGAGCATCCTGGGCAAAATGGCTGATACCCACGGTTGCTTGCTTCCCGTTGAGACGCACCCATTCATGTTCTTTGTGATACCGCAAGTCGCTCGGAATCATAGAGTCTCCATCCGTAATCAATTGAAGAAACGCCCATGGAAAGACGTCGGATCGTAGAGGGCAACCACATGATTTGTCAAGGAAGATTGGCCGCATTTCGAGGCAGCAGCAACAGATTCCCGTCTTCCACTTCCAGCGTGACTGCCCTGAGCCCGTCGGTCCACTCGCCGAGCGGAGCCGTCTCCGGCACCATCGCAGAACGAACCAGCCAGAGTCGGTCGGGCGAACCCACTTGCTGAGCGACCTGTTCCAACAACGCCGGCCCCTTGTTGTCCTCTGTACGAATCACGAGTTCCCCTCCACTCCGCCTGAACAAGTCGTTCAGATCCTCACCGTATTGCTCTAACCCGATCAACGGTTCGCTGACCGTGCTTCCGTGAACCTCAATCAACAGGCGCCCGGCCGGCTTCTCATCACGAATCAATTTTCTGATACGCGCAGCCACGGTGGCATAACTTCTGGCCTTCCACCCCACCCAGCGCCAATAGATCGCCTCCCGGTCATACGCCATTACCCCGGCACCAACGGAGTCACCCAATAATTGCTGCGGTGTGATGGTCAGACCGAAGGCCGAGGTAAACAGCTGAAATGATGAGTCAGAAAAATCTTGCGCGAAGCCCTGCGTCTCTCTTGCCCTCAAGAAAATTCCATCGCAACCGGCCCGCAGCAGCACCGTCGCTCGTTCCGCGATGACAGCTTGATAGTCAGGATGCAATGGATCTGGAAGCATCGCCGGCTCCTGGCCGTTGGGCGCCACTCCCCGCATGACAAGAGAGCGGCTCAGCCATTCGGGCCTAAGCGCG
The DNA here is from genome assembly GCF_900403705.1 of Nitrospira lenta. NCBI lineage: Bacteria > Pseudomonadati > Nitrospirota > Nitrospiria > Nitrospirales > Nitrospiraceae > Nitrospira > Nitrospira lenta. Next base: position 76,303 of record NZ_OUNR01000020.1, read on the forward strand.
ATGCCGCGACCGTGATGGAAATCCAGCGTACCCCACACCGAAAGACCAGCCAGATGCGCCGCACCAATAAAAGCCTCGACTGTTTCCGGATTCCTATCCTTGCCCCACTCGGAACTGGCCGGATCCAGCAACACCGTTGTGACACCGGCCTTTAGCAATGTCTGCAACCACGTCACCCAACCTGACACCGGCGGGAGTTGAGACAGAGGAAGCCCCAACGCAACCTGACGCGCGACCGTGACATGAGACCCGCCTGGAATCTGGCGCAACTGATCAAGCCGACTCAACGCCTGTTGCTGGTAGCGCTGTGTCCGAGAATCGCCCCCGGCCTCACCCGTGGCGAGGGCGCGGTATTCGGCCATGGCCGCACGATAGTCCCCCATCTGCTCATAGGAACGTCCGAGCCACCAGCGCGCCTCTACCGACTGCGGCGAATTAGCCACGGTTGAATCGACAACTCGCCGGAAGAACAGTGCGGCTGCGGGATATCGTTCCTGCGCGAACGCCCGGTGGGCCTCGCGCAACAGGCTCAATTGCGCGTCGCGTGCAGGATCATCGTGAATCTGATCAAGCGGGGCTGAAGAGGAAGGAGGAGCCAGTCGCGGGCTACAGGCACACAACAGTGCGAGAGACAGCATCAGCGCTGCCCCTCGCATCCGCGATTGTCCAGAAGTGAAGGGCAAAGAACCCATCGCCCTCCGAGAAAATGGCTTAACTGAAGATTTCCATGCCGGGAAAGAAATACGCCGTCTCGAATGCCGCGGTTTCAGGCGAATCCGATCCGTGCACAGCATTGAACTCAATGTTGGCGCCATGCGCCTTGCGAATCGTATTCGCGTCAGCCTTGGCAGGATCGGTCGCACCCATGAGCTCCCGATTCTTCTTAATCGCATTGTCGCCCTGCAACACAATCACGACCGCCGGCCCGGACGACATAAAGGTGCAGAGACTATCGAAGAACGGCCGCGCCTTATGGACGGCATAAAATCCCTCCGCGACCGGCTTGGACATCTGCATCAGCTTCATCGCCACCGGCTTCAGCCCTGCTTGCTCATAGCGGTTGATGATGTCCCCGACGGCATTCTTCTTCACGGCATCAGGCTTGATAATCGCTAACGTACGTTCACTCATTGTGGCTCCGATTTCTTCAGAAAGTTAAAGGATACATTGAACAGCGTTGGCGCATTATAAGTGGCTGATAACGGGCTTGCAACTGGTTGAAGAAGACGAGGAACAGATTCGATTCGATCAGATGGGAAGCGCTACGATGCGAACTGCTTGGCCAGTTCACTCGGCTTGAAGACGCCCCGTTCGGTGATGATGCCGGTGATCAGTTCAGCCGGGGTCACGTCGAAGGCTGGATTGTAGACAGCGACGCCAGCCGGCGCGATCGGGTGGCTGCCATGGATGGTGGTGACTTCTAACGAGTTGCGTTGCTCGATGGGAATGTCCGCGCCGGTCTTGGTCTTCAAATCGATGGTTGAATACGGCGCCGCGACATAGAACGGAATGCCGTGCGCCTTGGCGAGCACCGCCACGGAGTACGTACCGATCTTGTTCGCCACATCGCCATTGGCCGCGATCCGATCGGCGCCGACGACACAGAGCTGGATTTTCCCCTGGCGCATGAGTGATCCGGCCATATTGTCGGTGATGAGCGTCACCGGAATCTTGTCCTGCATCAGCTCCCAGGCCGTAAGCCGGGCTCCTTGCAAGACCGGGCGCGTCTCATCCGCAATGACCTGAATTTTCTTCCCCTGCTCCCAAGCTGCGCGAATCACACCGAGAGCCGTCCCATATCCCGCCGTCGCCAGCGCACCGGCGTTGCAATGCGTCAGTACGGTCTGCCCATTGGCGATCAACTCCGCGCCATGCTTCCCCATCGCCTTGCACAACGCGATGTCCTCATCCAGGATCGCTTGCGCCTCGGCCAGCAGCGCGGCCTTCACAGCGGGAACCGCCTGCGCGCTCAAGGAAGCAAGTTTCTTTTTCATGCGATCGATCGCCCAGAACAGATTGACGGCCGTCGGCCTGGTGACGGCCAAATGATCGCAGATCGGCATCAGCGCCTGCGCAAACGCGGGAAACTCCGTCGCTGAGACCGCCTGCGCACCCAGCGCCACACCCAACGCGGCCGTCACCCCGATCGCAGGGGCTCCACGGACTTTCAATTCACGAATGGCATCGGCCACCGCCCGATAGTCCCGGCAGTCGAGAAACTCGACATGCTCGGGCAGCCGGCTCTGATCGAGCAGACGCACAACACCGTTTTTCCATTCAACTGTAGGAATCATGGAGGGATCTTCTAGCGGGAACGGAGAGAGAGTGCAAGCCCTAACGACGACGACCGCTCAATTCAAGGATGGTCACCATGCCGACTATGAGCCCGGCTTGGACGAGCAGCAGAACCGCCTCTTGAAGGCCGGCATGGCGGAGCGCCATGGCGGAAAGACCGAGACAGATCGTAAGCAGAAAAATCATAGCCACGCTGGCCTGCCGGGACCCCAACGCCCGCTCTAAGCGATGATGCAGATGGTCCTTCCCCACATAGTCCAGCCACTCTTTCACGGAATGCACCTTTCCAGTGACCACACGCTCCACGGTTATGTGGATCATGTCGTAGATGAGCACGCCGAAAATCAGCAGCGGATTGCTGAACGACACGATGGGACTATGGTTGGCCCAGTTGCCCTTGACGGCCAGGCACGCGAGCGTAAATCCGAGGAAGGTTGATCCGCCGTCGCCGAGAAAAATTTTGGCCGGCCGGCCGCCCCGAAAGTTGTACGGGAAGAAGCCGGCACAGGCGCCGATGATGGCCATCGCCAACCATCCTACACCGGGCTGGTCGGTTTCAAAGGCGACCATTCCCATAAACCCCGCCATCAACATGGCTAACCCGGAGGCCAGCCCGTCCATGCCGTCGAAGAAGTTAAAAGCGTTCGTAATCCCGACGATCCAGAGCAGAGTCAGCACCATGTTGGCTGCATCCCCGATGCCGCCTGCCGGAAAAAGCGTGAGCACTTTTCCGGAGACGATGACAATGCCGGCCGCCACGAGCTGCGCGACGAGTTTCAATGAGGCGGGCAATTCCCGGATATCATCGATCACGCCGACGAGTAACAGCAGCGAGCCCGCCAGCATAATCGCTATCATCCAGTCAGGAAGAATTGAATTCATCAGCACGGATCCGACAAAGCCCGCATAGACCGCCACGCCGCCGAGCCGAGGCGTGGGCTGCACATGAATTTTGCGCTCTGTCGGGATATCTACAAGATTCCAGCGATGACTGATTTGCACCATGATCGGGGTAAGGGCACAGCTTCCGAGAAACGCAAACAGCAAGACATACAGCCAGCGCACCCCCTCTAACTGAAACAGGTCGCGGACCGCAGGCACGGCCAGGGTCACCGCCCCGAATAACGCCGCCACCATCGTGGGCGTGAGCCATCGCCAAGAGCGCGGAGTCACGGCTATCGACAACTCGTTCTCGATTACTCGCGTCGCCATTCGTCCCTCATTACCATACATACCTGGGCCGCTTCTTCGCCGGTCAGATCAGGATAGAGCGGGACAGAAAGAGCTTCCTCCTCCGCCGCCTCACTGGCCGGAAACCCGTCGAGACCGAGATAGCGATGCAGCGACCGAAACACCGGCTTCCGGCATTGCACGCCCTGTCGCTCCAATCGCCCCAGACATTCGCTCAGTTCATCCGAACCCGGTCGCGTCTTGGAGATCCGCACAACGAATCGATAATAGACGTGCGATCTGCCGCCCGGTACAACCGGCAGGATTGCGGAACTGCCGGCCAGCGCTTCGCGATAGCTTTGAGCCAGACTCACCCGCCGGGCAAGCAATTCCGGAAGTCGATTCAATTGCGCCAACCCAACGGCCGCCTGCAAGTCCGTCATCTTGAGATTCGTCGCCTGGGGATTCAGCGAAGGAGCGCCGTCATACTCCCGCAACGCGCGCGCCCGCTCAAGCAAGACAGGATCGTTGGAGAGCACCATCCCCCCTTCGCCGGCGCACAATAACTTGTTTGCATAGAACGAACAGACGGTGAGCACCCCCACCGAGCCGACAGACCGCCCCTGCTCCATGGCACCCAACGTCTGCGCGCAATCCTCAATGAGCGGCACCCCCAACTGCGCAAGCGCCGTCAGGTCTGCAGGCAACCCAAACAGATGCGGCACAATGATCGCGCGAGTCTTGGACGTGATCGCCGCACGGGCCAGAGCGGCATCGATCTGAAACGTCTCCGGGTCAATATCCACCAGACGCGCCTGCGCACCCACACGCTGGACCGCTTGCCACGGCGCCGCACACACATAGCTGGGCAGCAGCACCTCATCGCCGGGGCCGATGTCCAACACGCGCAGCGCCACTTCCAGCGCCATCGTTCCCGAATTGACCGCCACGCCGCCGGCCACGCCGACATAGGCAGCCATGCCCCGCTCGAACTGCTCGACCACCGCGCCCTGCGCAAGATGGCCGGACTGCAGCACCGCGGTGACCGCACGGATGTCTTCCGGTTCGATGGACGGACGGGAGTGAGGAATCATGGTCGTCGTGATCGTCATGCTCCGATATTAATAAACAATCGCAACGGAAGAAACCCTTCTGCGTTTTTCACCCGGCCCTGAATCCCGCGAAAATGCGCCGACGACCGGATCACATCCACGATGCTCAACGCTTCGATATTCGTCTTCCTGACCTGCGACGCATGGGCCTCGATAGAGGCAATCTTTTCGTTGAGGACCTGATCGATATCGACAAAGACCGTAGGCGCAAAGTTCTGTGTCGTCGGACCTTCGTAGAACAGGACGTTCTTCGTGTAGCGCGTCGCCGAAATCGCCGCCATGGCCAGATGACGGTGGTCCTGGTGCGTGTCGTCGTGATAGTGCACGAAAATAAAATGCGGATCGACTTCCTTGACCACCGCTTCAATGGACTGAATCAGTTCCCGCCCCATCGGAATGGCAGTATCCTGATACCCGCCCCAGTAAATCCGCTCGACGCGAAGCTGCTTGGCCGCTTGCTCCTGTTCGAACTTCCGGAGCTCACCGGCGCCGCCCTGCTCTCCCTCGGTCATCACCATCAAGAACACCCGATGCCCGTTTTGCGCGTACTTGACCAACGCCCCGCCACACCCGGCTTCGATGTCGTCCGGATGGGCGCCGATCGCAAGAATCCTCATTGCCTCTGTGCCATCGAATGTCATACCTGCCTCCTCATCATGATCGCGATGACACCGTCGCCCGGTCTTCTCGAACCCGGCAACCGCGCACCTGCTTCAATGCATCAGGCCCCACGCAAAACAATAGATCTATCGCCGATAGATTCGGCTCAAACGGCTCGTACATCTGACGGTACTCGGGATGGTGAAACTCTTGGATCTCCAATTCCACACCGGAGGCTTCAAATCGTGGCTTATCCATATAGCCTTCTGCTCCTGGCCCCGCGAGATACTGCGTTGCGCCGACGGCCCGGCAGAGATCGATGAGGCGATCCGTTGGCTCCTCGCGCGCGATCATCCCTGAGGCACACCGCACCGGCGTCGTGATGCCATAGGACTGGAGCAGCCACCGAATCACCGCCAGATTCAAATCGGACAGCTTCGTCCAAGGCTGTGCATAGATCGCCCGCAACTCCGGCACATACCGATCGCGAAACGGCGCCCGCGCATAGTGCATCTCCAGCGCCCGCAGATGCTGCTCTCGCCATGCCGCCGTCGGATTGATCAGCACGTCCTGCACGCGCTGACCGAAACGGTGCAGCACCGGCACCGTCAGCCATTGCCACCCGTCCGCCGTCCTGATGCGGTTCCGGTTCTGCCATTCGTTCTTCTTGAACTGGACGGTGTCCAGCACGATAAACAGATCGGCGCGATCAATCTTGTCGAGATACCCCAGCCACGGCAGAAACTGCGGTTGATGAATCGTGACACGCATGGGCTACCCGCGTTCCTTCGTCTGGACATCCACATACAGGGGATTGGTCAACAGCTCGCCGCTCTGGCCGACAACCTCCAGACGGTAATACGCGCCGCCGTCCGGCACCGGCTGCATATCCGCCAATTGATACTGCACGGGGGTCTCGGCCTTCGCGATGCCGATAATCTCGCCTGACCGGATCAAGCGCATGGTGACCGGATGAGACTTGCCGTCACGCGCAGAGAGCCGCACCATGGCGACCACGTGCGAGCCGGACGGCAGAGCCAGGTGATCTCCGATGCCGACGGTCGCCGGATCGCAGTCACAACCAAGGCTGAACTCGTCCACCGTCAACATCACCCGATGATCCCCTTCGGCGACCGCATAAGCATGGCCGGACCTGATTGCCTCCAACACACCTGCAACCGATCGTTCTTGAGCAAAGACCGTCGTCACCACACGGTCGAGATCCTTCCCCTTATCGGCCAACCCGTGAAAGGCGATCTCCCCGATCATCGTCGGCACAGCAGACTGTGCCGTCCCCTTGTGCGCCTGAATCACCTGATCCCAGAGCCCGCCTGCGGCCGTCGCCATCCTCGTATCCTGATAGAGGCCGCCGAATCCGGCATACCCGTTGGTCAAAGCCAGCGCTTCCGGATGGGCATCGGTCCTCACCGTCACGGTTCCCAAGGGACCGAAGGCATGCGCCTGTAGATCGCGCGCCTCCGTCATCGACCAGAACACAATCGCACCGCGTTGAGTCGCGACATCCACTAACGCCTGATACGGTCGATACCCCAGTTGTGAATCGTAGGAACTGAACGGCGGCGTTCCCAACGGCCAGGCATGCACCAGTGTGGCCACGGCCAGCACCAGACAGCATGCGGCGGCCGTTCGACGCGCCGCACTGACCGGCTCGCGCCAGCCTTTCACCGATTGCCGGCGGGGTTTCCATAAGAACAGCGCGGGAATGACCAAGAGCAGGGGCGCGGCATTCGCGAGACTGGCGCCATCCACCGTAAAGGAGGCCGGATTCCCGCGTGCCGGGAGCGCGCGATAATCCTCCGCCTTCGTCAGCCCCAACACCAAGAGATTGCGTTGCGCGTCATGCATCGTCAGATCGCCGCGCCACAGCGAACCGGTCCAATAATAAAACGGCGCAACCTCGACTCCCGGCACGATCACCAGCCGAGGATGGCGCGCTTGCACCGTGTGGATCTCGTCAAGATAGCGCTCGACCCCATAGGACAGGATCGACGGAAAGCTGACGGTCTTCTTCAGCAGCCCGGGAAGAGGCTGAAGGCCATACTCATACTCCAACGAGAAATTGTCGGAGAGCACAATCGCATCCAGCCCCTGTTGTTCCGCCCTGACCGCCAGGTCCTCCAGGCTCAACGTCCCGGTACTGGCCGTGCTATGCACATGAATGGCGACACGAAGCGGCACCCGCTGTTCCGCGGCCAATACCGTCGGCGACCAGGCCAGCCCCGACCACGCGAGGCCAATCCAGGCTGCGACACCGACCGCGGTTTGCCAGATGAAATTAGACATGAGCCTGTACGGATCTCCGATAGACCGACTCAACCGCCTCAACCATGGCCTGCACTCCGAATGCCTGCCCAATCGCGCGCGAGGCATTCCGGCCGAGCCTGTCGGCCAATTGCGGATCGCTCAGGATGCGGCGCAACGCCTCGCTCAATGCCCGGCTGTCCCCCGCTGCGACCAGCAACCCGTTCTCCTCATGTCACACGATCGCAGGAATCCCGCCGACCCGGCTCGCCACCACCGGCAGACCCGCTGCCATCGCTTCGATCAATGCGCGCCCCATTCCCTCGTTGAGCGAAGGGAATACGAAACAGTCCATCCCCGCCAAGCACCGCTCAATATCGTCTCGATGCCCGGCCAGATGGATGCGATCACGGAGGCCTAGCGAATCAGCTTGGGCAAGCAAGGCGTCCTGTTGCCCGCCGCTTCCCACGATCACCGCATGGAGCTGTGGAAACTCGTCTTTGAGATAGCCCACGGCCTCGACCAACACCCGATGGCCTTTGATATCCGTCAACCAACCGATCGATCCGACAATGGTCGCATCAGCAGGGCAATTGAACCCCGGTGGAATCTGCCGGCCTTCGACTCGCGCGCGGCGAAACCGCTCCACATCGATGCCGCTGGGAATCACGGCAAACCGGTCGGCACGGCCGACTCCCCGATTGAGATGATCGTCACGCTCCGCGCTCGTCAACGCCACCAGCACAGTCGTGATCCGACACAGGATGCGTTCAACCTGCACAAAGATCCTGGATTTCAAGGGACCGAAGTGGCCATAAAACACATGCCCGTGCGGCGTATGCACAATCATCGGAACCTGCGCGAACCAGGCGGCCACGCGACCGAGTACGCCGGCTTTCGACGTGTGGGTGTGCACGATCGCCGGACGTTTCGCTCGCAGGATCCCGACCAATGTCCACAGGGCACAGAGATCCTTCCAGGGATTGATCGGGCGAACGAGCGCAGGCACGATGACGCAGGAGATCCCCTCCTTCTCCAAACGGCGACCATGTTCCTCTGTCGCCGCCATGCCGCCTTGCGCATCCCACGATCCGGGGTGGCCCGCAATCACCACCGGCTCATACTGCGTCCGATCATGCCCCAAGACTGTGAGCATGGTGTTTTGCGCCGATCCACCGCGATCGAGCCGCGTAATGATGTGAATCACCGTACGTGCCGCCATAGAGATCCTGCTAGGCCGCCTTTCGTTCCGACGCCGGCTTTTTTGTGGAGAGCCGGATCAGATCCGCGCAATGCTGCACCCAGTTGTACCGGCGCTCCACCAGGCTGCGCCCTTTCCTCGACAACCGCTCCCGCTCCACCGGCTCCTCGATGCGACTGAGCACCCGCGCCAACGCATCGGCAAATGAACGGCTATCCGTCCCGTTTGAAATCAGAATGGGATCGATCTGACCCAACACTTCGGGAATCGCGCCGACCGGCGTGCCCACGACCGGCGTGCCGCAAGCCAGCGCCTCCACCGTCACAAGTCCGAACCCTTCGAGTTGAGCCGTCGGCATCAGGACCAGATCCGCGGCCTGGTAATAGGCCACCAGCTGCTCCTCGGGAATAAACCCGGCCAGCCGAACAATCTGTTCCAATTGTCGCTGCCTGATCCCCGCTTCCAAACGAGCCCGTAGCGGCCCCGCGCCTCCGATCACCAAGAGACAGCGCCGACCGACGTGCCCCAACTCTGAAATGGCATCCAACAGCGTCTCCAACCCCATCCGTGGAACCAGATTGCGGACGGTAAAGAGAATGGTCCGGTCCTCCGGTAACCCTAAACTTCGCCGCAACTCTCGTCGATTGCCAAACGGACGAAACAGTCCCGGATCCGCCGCCCCCGGTATCAACACAATCCGCTCGGGCGCAATACCATGCGTTATCATTACACGCTGCCGCATGAACTCACTCAAGACGACAATCCGGTGGCAGCGACTCATCACCAGCCACTCAATGCTGCGGCGCGCCCAGGCATTCACATGCCGGCGCAGCCGCGATACCCACGAGGTCGCGGCCGCAGTACGCGTGAGGTATTCCTCATGCGCGAGAGAGTGGCAGACATACAGCCATTCGGCCGCCGCCTTCCGCCTGAGATACAGGGGACCAAGACCTGTGAGGGCTTGATGGATGATCGCCATGTCATAGGAAGACTTCGCGGTCACACGATCGAGCACGGACAGGGCTCCCTGCACCGTCGATCGCACAAAGCTCCACTCACTCTTCTTCGATATAGGAAACCGCCACTCTTTCGCGCCGCCGATCGCGACCTCCATCGGCACAGTTTCGTCCGTCGCCCGCGTGAGGAGATCCACCTGATGCCCCGCCGCAATAAAACCGACGGCCTGCTGCCGCAACACCCGCTCAGCGCCGCCGATGACCCGTTCGGCCGAGACTTCCGCTAAGAGCAGCACCTTCACAAGACCTCCACGGCCAGCGCCGGTTCAACAACTGGCTGTGCGGCTTGTTCATGCCATAGCTCCAACACCATCAAGGCATAGAGTTGATCCGCGAAATTTCTTCGCCCACTCTGATGTTCCGCCATCAGCCACCGCACATACTCAGGCGTCACATAGCCACGCCGCCGAACGGCTGCGTCGGACAACAGATCCTGCGCCATCTCACGTAGGTCTTCGCGCAACCAGCGGGCCAGCGGAATCATGAACCCCTGCTTGGGACCGCTCAGGATTGCCTCAGGTACAATCCCGCGCAAGGCGGAGCGCATGAACCCCTTCAGCTGCCGGCCCGGCAGTCGCAGCGATGGGGACACCCGCAACGCGCAGGCCAGCAGCTGGTGGTCGCAAAACGGGACGCGGAGCTCAAGCGAATGCGCCATACTCATCCGGTCACCCATACGCAGGAGATCATCGGGAAGATAGGTCTGCAGATCGAGGCCCATCGCGCGATCCATCGGATTGTTCGACGGCCATTGATCAAACAGCGCCAAGGGTCGGCTTGATGAATATCCGTGGGGCAAAGCGTCTCTCATCGCCCCGCTCCAGATGCCGGTCTCCCATTCGCCTGGAATGAACGTCGTCCACCGGCGATATTGCTCGGCCAGCGAGCGATGGCCATGCTCCACAAATCGCTTCACCCGCCCCATCTGATCGCGACCCGCTCCACTCTCACGACAGGCCCATGCGGCAGAAGAAGCCAGCCATGAGCGCACCGCGCGAGGAAGCGTCTGATAGTAAGACGCCAGGCGGATACCGAGGTACCGCGGGTAGCCGCCGAAGAGCTCATCGCCGCCGATGCCAGACAACGCCACGGTCACGGATCGGCGCGCCACTTCAGATACCAGATAGGTCGGAATCGCCGACGAATCCGCGAACGGCTCCCCCATCCCCGCGACCACTCGCGGGAGAAGCCCACGGATATCAGGTTGTAAAATGGCTTCAGTGTGGTCGGTTCCAAAATGTGTCGCGAGGAGCCGGGCGTTGGCCAGCTCATTGTAGGACTGGTCCTCGGGATGCCCATACCCGATCGTAAAGGTCTTGACCGGGCCACGCTCCTGCATCATGGCCAACAGGGCCGCCGAATCCACCCCGCCAGACAGAAACAATCCCACCGGCACATCGCTCACCAGATGCGTGTGGACCGTATCGCGGAAGATCTCGACAAACTGTTCCTTCGCCTCGTCGACCGTCGCCCACTGAGACGGCGACATGGATTCTTCAGGCCGATAGTAGCGGAAGACCTCGACAAGCCCCTGCCCGACTCGCAAGGCTTCGCCGGGCCTAAGTTGATACACGCCTTCGTAGATCGTGTCGGGTCCGGGAACGTACAGCGAGGTCAGATAGTCGGCAATGGCTTGCGGACGAATACGCGCATCGGGCAACGCTTCCAACAAGGATGGCAACTCGGACGAAAACAGCACGTCGGTGCCGGTCGATCCCGATCCGAGACGAGTGGCATAATAGAGTGGCTTGATCCCCAATCGATCCCGGACCAACAATGCTTCCTGCCGCTCCCGATCCCAGATCGCAAAGGCAAACATCCCTCTGAGGCGCGAAAGACCGTCGATGCCTTCCTGCTCATAGAGATGCACCAGCACTTCCGAGTCACAGCGGGAGGTAAACCGGTGACCGCGTTCGATGAGATCCTGACGCAAGGCCCGATGGTTATAGATTTCTCCGTTCAGCACCGCCCAGACCGAACCGTTTTCGTTCTGCACCGGTTGCTGTCCTCCGGCAGGATCGATGACGCGCAAGCGACGAGCCCCGAGCGTGACTCCGTACTCCCGATGCAGCCCCTGTTCGTCCGGCCCTCGATGGACCAGCCGACGGAGCATCCGGGAGACCAGCGTCTCTTCACTCGAACCGATGATGCCGCAGATTCCACACATCTGGTTATTTGTCTTTCCCTTCGATCATCGCCCGCTCGTGCCGCTCTAACTCCTCTCGCTCCCGTTCATGCCGGGGCGAAACTGCTTGCGGCGGAACATCGACCGGTTCATACCGCATAAACTTGGCATCCCCAACGGATGTCAACAACGAGCGAACACCGAGCGCCGCGACTGCACCAAGGAGACACACGATCACCACGCCACCCCAAAACCCGATCCGCTGCTTCCATCGACGGCGGCTCTGCCAGCTGATCGGGCTCACGAGACGTCATCCTTCCGTCGGGTAATCAGGGCAACCGATGTCGCCCAGCTCCGCGCTAGCCTATCGGCGCGTGCAGTCACGACACACCGCCTACGCGTCGAGCGATCAGTTCAAACGACGGCGCCCAGATCAAGCGGCCGCCACTCAGCCGATAGGCCAATGCGGCCGCCATCGACAGTCCGCTTCCTACCAATCTCCACTTCAGCCGGCGCCCCCAGGATGTGGCACTGGTAACCGGACCCAGGCTCGGAGCGGAATTGCGCAGAGACAACACCTCAAATCCGCTGGCCTCCATCAGCGTCCGCAAGGCGCTCGGCGAATAACTGAACAGGTGAAATGCTTGGTCATGCTGAGATCCGCACCAGCGAACAGGCGCCCGCATGCACTGATGAAAGAGTCCGTTTGATACCCGAACCGCGATAATCCCCTGCGGTTTTACCTGCAGAGCCATGGCTCTGACGATCGCCGCCGGATCCGTCACCGTTTCCAGCACATTGACCAGCGTCACCACGTCATACTGGCCGACCGTCGATTGCGCGAGTTCGGCCGGAGAAAAGACCGGGTAGCCTTTCGCCCTCGCTCGCGCGGCTGCTCCTTGAGACACTTCAACGCCGGCGCAGGTCCAGCCCGCCTCCCGACAGAGCATCATGAACGCTCCGTCTCCACAGCCGATATCGAGCAGCCGTCCCGGCGAGATCCGCCAATCCGACAGATGCGCCAGGACGCTGGCAAACACCGGCCGTCGATCCGCCGAACTTTCCGCGGCGCCGTAGGACCCGTCATAACTCTCTCGATAATATTCCTCGACCCTGGTGGAAGAGGGGCGCGGGCTCAGGAAGACCAGCCCGCACATCGGACAGGCCACATACCGTCTCGTCGCCGTATGAAACGCCTCGGACGGACTCCGGCCTCCCCCGCAGGGGCACACAACGGTTTCCATCTCAAGCGGCAGCGCGAGGCTCATGCGACCCTCCTGCTCCAAGCGGGTGCATCGACCCCTTCTGTCCGTAGCGCCGCATCAAACACCGCCACCGTCTTCTCGACCATCCGGTCGACCGTAAACTGCGCCTGCACGACAGCACGCCCGGCGTCTCCCAATTGTCTCGCTCGCTCGGGATGTTCCAACAACGATTGAATCGCACCGGCCAGCCCCGCGACATCGCGGGCCTTCACCAAAAGGCCGGTCTTCAGATGGTCGATCACTTCAGGCACGCCATTCACGCTGGTCGCGATCACCGGCTTTCCCATGGCCAGCGCTTCGAGAATGACAAACGGAAAGCCCTCGGAATGCGAGGGGAGCACTACCACATCCGCCGCCGCATAGAATTCCATCACGTCGTCTCGGGATCCGACAAATCGGCACATAGACGACAGGCCTCGGGCAGCGGCCAACTCCTCCAGCGGCTGCCTCAATTCGCCGTCACCCACACACACACATTGCAGTCCCGGCCACTGGTCCCGCAGCAGAGCCAGCGCTTCAATCAAGTCGCCGTGTCCTTTGGGTGGGGTCAGCCGAGCCACTGTGACCAGCAGCGGGCCATCGGTGAGGCCGAGTTCGCGCCGCACCTTGGTTCGATCAATCGGTTTCTGAAACGACAGTCGATCAACCCCATTGTGAACCGTCTCTGTCCGAGCGGCCGCCGCCGGATCATCCTGGATCACATCACGCCGGACGGCGTCGGACACACAAAGAATCCGCGTGGCCCACGGCAAGGTCGCCCGGAGCGCGGCTGAATAAATCCAGCGTTTCAATCGGCTCACCTCGTAGTCGGCGATCGAATTGTGGACCGTGGAGATCACCACCGGCACTCCCGCCAGCCACCCGGCGACACGTCCATAAAAATTCGCCCGAGCCCCGTGCGTTTGCAGAATCGTCACGTTCTCTTGAGAGAGCACACGCACCAGCCGCATAAGGGCGAAGGGGTTCAAAAGAGGCTCCAGATGCACCACTCGCACGTCCACGCCTCGACGCTGCATGCGACCGACGAACGAGCCCGGCTCCGGGCAGATCAGAATCGGCCTGAAACGCGCCGGGTCGAGATGCCCGCAGAGCAATTCCAGATAGCGCTCACCGCCGCCATAAGAGGCCGACCCCGCCAGTTCTGCGACCACGATCATGCCTGTGATCCTTCTCGCTTCAACCCCACAATCATGGATCCATTTCCTCGCTTCGGCGAAAACAGCATCTCCAGCCCCACGGCAAGAAGCACCCCCGGCAGGAGTAAGAACCCGATTCCTCTAATCCCTTGTCGCTCACCGGATGAAAACATCTCCTTGAGCAACGCCACCCATCGACCAAATGTGGCGCGTGTATCGAGCACTTCTATGGACCGCCGCTCCAGGGCATGAGTCAACTGCGACAGACTAAACCCCTCATGCACATGGTCGTCTCCGGACCGATGGGCTCGGAAATGATGTGGCGTCTCGGTCTCTCCGGAACCAAACCATGAGTGCTGATGAAGACTCGGCACATGGATGAACAACAGTCCGCCGGAACGCAGCGCTGTGACCAGTCGATCGAGCGTCCCATCAAAATCTTCGATGTGTTCCAGCACATCGATGGAATAGACCAGATCGTACTCACCGACACTGGCGAGTCGCGCAATGTCCGATTCAATCACCGACACATTCTGATGTCGCAACGCACCCCTGACCTCAGGGTTCACATGCAAATCCCACCCGACAAAGGTACAGGTTGGATAGCGGACCGCGAGCATCGCCGCCAATTGAGCCTCCGGGCCACATCCGGCATCCAGAACACGCCGCCCACCCTGCCGCAAGAACGCGGCCACTTTCCATTGCAAATAGAGGCCTTTGATGACCAGGCCGGTATGAAGGCCGCCCAACCACCGTTCAGATAGAGGACTGGCCACAGTTCTATAGACCTTGTCGAGAACGGAGATCATCGTGTGTGCTGTGCCTCCACCGTCATTGATTGTGTTCGCCATCTCATCGTTTCCGCCCCACGATCAAGAGACTCCCTCGCAAATGCGGAACGGCATAGAACGGCCACTTCACCCAATCGATCGCCTGCTGCTGGGATGTCTGTCGGCAGTCCTGCGTGTCCTCGCCCAGGAAATGGCGTGATTCGGCAATCTCAAATCCGATACTCTTGAGCATGTCAGCTAGCTCGTGCATTGCATATTCGCGGGCATGCGGCCGCCATTCATCGTCCGGATTGTCATACCCGGGAGGAGCCAAGCGGTCATTGAGCGTCCGGCCGGCCAACAGCTTCATCACGTTGCCGATGCGCGTCACATTCGGCGTCGTGATCACAACGCAGCCGCCCGGTTGCAGAATACGATGGGCTTCCGCCAACAGATGAAAAGGCGACGTCAGGTGCTCAATGATTTCCAGGGCAAATACCAACCGCGCAGTCCCCTCTTCCATCGGCACGGCAGTCGGATACCCCTTCAGCTCAAACTGTTTGGCCGCCGGATCCAAATTCACCGTCAGAATGTCCACATCCACATCCTGCTTCATGAGTGCCACGAATTCCGGACTGGCCATGAGGCCGGCCCCCACGAGCCGAGCCGATCTCGTCGGTTCGGTCAAGCGCAACAGCCTCAACAGGCTGCCGGGATACGGTCCGAAATCCACGATGGCCTGCGGTCCCTGCGGCAACCAGCGCAGCCCGCTCTGCAATGCGATGTACAACCGATCCCGGCATTTCAGCGCATGATGCATCGGCGTGGTGAACCGAGGATCCTCACTCCCGAATACCTCATAGCGAGAGGGACGAAATTCCCGCATCACGCCATCGAATCCCGATCTGGTCAATTGGTAACTCATCGACTCAGGATCTCCGCCCGATCAACAACAATGTATCGCACAACCAGGTAAAACCCATGGCGGCCAGGGATTCATAGCGCTGGCGCAATCCGGTCACGGTCACAATCTCAAATCCTTCACCAGCCACGAGCGCATTCAGCAAGGCCGCATTAAAGGAATGGAAATGCCGCGCATCCGCCGTCACAGACGGCACACCTCCCCGCAGCGCCTCCAAGCGAAAGCGCCAGAAAGCGACATTCGGCACCGTGATCAAGACATGACCGCCAGGGCGGAGGACTCGATGAAATTCCGCGATGGCCCGCCCTGGTTCAATCACATGTTCGATCACCTCGCTAGCCACCACCAGGTCGAGACTGCCGTCAGGTTCTGGCAGACGATCGACATTGAGATCCACCGCATACCGGCGATCCACCCCTTCGGCACGAGTGAGCGCCGCAACAGACAGATCGCACCCGTGCACCACGACACCCGGCCATATCTGCTTGATCTCCCTGGCCAGCCGGCCATCGCCGCACCCCACATCCAGCATGCGCTCAGGCGCAAGCGCGGCCACTCTCCGGCTAATCTGGCCATACCGCCGGACGCCCTCGAACGCGCCGGCCGCAGCCTTCCAGCCGTTCCACTCGAGGTCATATTGTTCACGTTGGCTCATAGTCTGTGGCATCGCTCGTTATCCTTTCAAACTAGCCGAACAGAGGGGCGTACGATCCGTGTCGTCAGCCCCCAACCAGACCCGTCGCAACGTCATCCACATCGCCTGAAGCTGCGGTCGTCGATCGGAGGCCTGCGAGCAGGCAGTCACAATCAACCTGCGCATCACGCCCAACGCAATCCAGCTCTTCATCAGAAATCGCCGGGGTTGCGCAAAGTGCTTTTCCACATAGCGGATACGACTAAGCTCCCATTGCTTATTGAGACCATGGCGGTTCGTGCGGCTACTCCGTCCGAGCAGATGCACCACCTCACCCTCCGCCACATGCCGGACGCGATAGCCCAGCTGCTGAATGCGACGACAGAGATCGACATCTTCGAAATACATAAAGAACCGTTCATCCAATCCGCCCAGCCGGTCGTACAACGCTTTGCGGATCATGAGACAGGCGCCATTAGCCCACTCGACATCCTGCGACTGGGTGCAGTCCGTCGGCGGCAGAGTGCCGACCACGCGCCGGACAACCGTCGGCAGCATCTCCGCATAGCGCACGTGGTCGCGAATCGAAGGAAAGGGGAAACAGGATTGCAACACCCGTCCCTCTCCATCTCGTTGCAAACAACTCACGACCCCGATGTCCAGATGCTGATCCAGACAGGTCATCATCGTACGAAGCGTGTGCTGTTGCATGACCGTGTCGCTGTTCAGCAACAAAAGATATCGGCCTGAGCTGACAACGGCCGCCTGATTGCAAGCCTTAGCAAAGCCCTCATTCTCAGCATTCGCAATCACCGTGATATGAGGGAATCGAATCCGCACCGCGTCCGCGCTCCCGTCGCGAGACGCGTTATCCACCACGATCAGCTCATACTTCACGTTCGTCGTGCTGTCCTGGACCGATTGCAGGCAGGCCAGCAGCAGGTCGCGCGTGTTGTAGCTGATGACGGCCATCGACAGATCCACGTTCCCCTACTCCTCTTGCTTCACGGCGCTGAGCATCAATTCATTGCCCGCCCCTCGCCAAAAGGGCAACAATCCTCGCTCCAGCCAATGAAGCCCCCGCACAATCGGACCGGCATCGCTCGATCGCGTCTTTTCCCTCGCATGCCCCTGGCGGCGAATGCGAAGACTCTTTTCGTAATTCATCCGTGAGAGGAACGAGCGTGTTTGTACCCGTTCCACGCGAAAGCCCGCCCGCTCCACACAGGCCCGCAACGTGTCCGGCGTAAAGAGCCAGAGATGCCGAGGCGGATCCAGCGCCATCCAGTCATCGGCGAAGAGCCGGCTCATCAGCCCCGCAAAGTTCGGCGTCGTCAGCACCAAGCGCCCGCCCGGCTTCAGCACCCGATGGCACTGCCGCAAATGACTGATCGGATCAGGAACATGTTCAATGGCATGGACCATCGTAATCACCGTCATGCTTCGGTCCGGCACACCGGCCGTTTCCAGCGTCCCCACCTTCACCGGAACACCATAACTCTCTCGTGCGATCCGCGCCGCATGCGGAGAGAGATCGACACCCAACACCTTCCAACCCAGCGCTTGCATTGACGCCAGATAGCCGCCCGCCCCGCACCCGACATCAAGCAACGTCCCGCCGTCAACAAAGCGAGGACACAATTCATCGCGTCCATACCGAGCCCGATCTTGCAGCGTAGGGACATGGCTCAGCACACGCCCGGTCACCGGAGCCCACCACTCGGGCCGCTTGAACCGGGTATAGCCGAATACCTCGCTCAAGATGATGCCCCGCATCGCATCGCGCATCCCGGCCGCCGGCCGAATCGGCCCATCGCCTTGGATTGCCCCCTCGTGCGGCTCATAGTCCTCCGGGTAGCACTTCGGAATGTCTTCCGTCGTCGGACGTGGACTCTGCCAGACCAATCCGCAAGCAGCGCAGCGAGCAAACCCAAACTCGCCCTCGACGGGATAGAGCCGGTCATGCAAACCCTCAAACAATGCCGAGCCCGGCAGGCCGCACAATAAGCACTGCGCGATGAGTTCGGTCATTACCGCCGGCATACGGCCACTCCATTCATCAGCTCGATCAGCCGCTTGTTCGGACAACGGATGATAGTCAAGACAGCCATCGAAATATTGCCAGACACTCGATCCACCCGTTTAGGCCCCCCACAACAGGCGTAAGCGAAGAGACTCACGCGACCAGAGATGCCAGCCATAGACACTGACACCGGCCAAGCCACACAACGCGCCCAGCCATTGCGCCATCCACAGCGACGGCACGGCCTGACTCAGCACGACCCCACACCCCACCAACAGCACCAAGCCTCCGGCCCATCGCAACGGTTCAAACGCCGACGTCACTTCCACTCCTAACATTTTCACCGTGGCCCTAAGATGCAGGCCGAGCCCCACCAAGAATGTCAGCGTTAATGCCCACGCGGCTCCGACCAGCCCCCAGACCATCGTGAAGGGAATCACCATCGGAACATAACAGGCGCACATGACCGCCCAGATTTGCGTTTGGAGGTCCGGACGATTGGCGCCGCAGTGAAACGCCGCCATCACACTGCAAAACGCCGCCGCAATAGCAAACAGGCACAACACCCGCAACGGCTCGACCGCCGCCGACCAGGCAGGACCGAACACAAACGGAACCAGATAGGGAGCCAGGATCGCGACAGCCATCGCACTCGGCACCACGAGCATGCCGGTCAGACTCATGTGGAGACTCAAGGCCCGCAAGACTCCGGCCCGGTCATTCTGCATCAGCGCGTACGTCGGCAGGCTGATCTGAGAAATCACACTCATCGCCCGAATGCCGATCATCGTCGGAATCGCCATCGCCAACTGATACTGCCCTAACCCTCCGACTCCCTGAAGCCGGCCGATCACAAAGTCACCCCCGCTCATGACCGTAAAGATGAACCACGCCGTCACGTTCTGATAGCGGCCATAACTCCAGAGGCTCCGCAAGGCCGTACGATCCAGCGACCAACGGATACGACAGGGTGCAATCCAAAATGAGACGAGCGAACCGAAGGAAAAGGCAACCAACTGCCCTCCCAGCAACGCCCAGGCACTCTGCCACCACCAGGCCAATCCAATGGTGACCGTGGCCTCAACCAACCGCCGGCTGAGATCGAACGACACTCGCCGCCGAAGATCCAGCTGTTTAAGCAGAACGAACAACGCCGGACTATGCAGCGATTGTAAGAAAACGCCCACGGCATGAATTCGAAGAAAGAAACCGAGCTCAGGAATCCGCATGCTGCCGGCAATGACGTCCGCCAGTGCCCAGAGGCCAAGGGTCAGAACGAATCCACGAATCACCGACAAGGTCCAGGCCACGCGCAGATCTTCATCCGTCACCTTCGGCTTGGCGATCACCGCCGACTCAAGGCCCAACTCTGAAAACATCTGAATCGCCAGCACGACGGCCGCAGACGCCGCCATCAACCCAAAATCGCCCGGCAGCAGCAAGCGCGTCAGGACGATGAGCTGGAGAAACGCAATCCCCTTATCGACGACGAAGCCGGCCATCGCCCACCCGCCGGCTTCCAAGACTCGATGGCGGATGCGCCCCGCGCCGGCGGCGACCACGTCTGACTCGCCCGAGGTGACCGGCTCATGATGCGTTGACATCGTCATGACGCACACACCCGTTCACGCCGTGGTTCAACCGGAAGAATCCCGAAGACCCGCTCCAATTCCACGGCTCTCGACTCCCACGTGTGCGACTCCAATACAGCCGCGCGCCCGGACTGTCCCATTCTGATTGCCGCCGAAGGATTTTGGATGAGACGACACAATCCTCGCGCAAGATCGTGCGCATCCTCACCCTTCACCGAGACACCCGCGCCCAGCGCTTCCACGAGATCTCCGTAGCCTTCTCCTTCCGTCGCCACCACCGGCCTCGCACAGGCCATATATTCCCAGAGCTTCATGGAATCGCCTGGATAGAAACGGACAGGACGATGGAGCACCGCGCACATATCACTCGCTCCAATCCACCAGGACACTTCGTCAAATTCCACGCGCCCGACGAACGATACGGCCTCTTCTAGTCCTCGTTGCCGCACCAACGCTTCAAGGGCCGGCTTGGCCTGGCCATCGCCGACCAAAAGAAGCATCGCAGTGGGGTATTCACGCCGGACAAGCACCATCGCGTCCACGAGCGTATCCAGCCCATGCCACGGGAAAAACCCTCCGACGAATCCGATGTATGGACGATCCTGGCTCAATCTCAGGCGACGGCGAGCCTCAGCCTTATCGCGCGGTACACAGGCGGAAGGATCCGCTCCGTTTCGAATCACGCGGCACCGGGCTGCTTCAATTCCCCACTCACGTTGCATCCATTGCGGAATTTCGCGGCACACACTGACGACGGCCTGAGCCTGTTGCGTCGATAGACGCAAGGCCCCTTGCACCAGCCCGCGAATCGGAGCCCACCCCCACAGACCGGTCAATTCTTCAGCCGGCAATCCATTCACGAACAGTACGTAGGGACAGCGCAGCACCAGAGAGCACCACAAGGGGGCAATCTGGCCGGGCGAGTCGAACCACAGGAGGACCTCCGGATTTTCCCGCCGCATCGCTCGGAACAGAGCGACCGCCGAGGCAAGGAGATACAGCAATGGCCGGATAACCGGAACCCGCAACACCCGCACCCAGACCGGACGCGCGCCACCTAAAACAGCCGCCTCATCCATCTCAGTCCGGGGTTTCGGCGCCACCACACGCACCGCATGGCCCCGAGTGGCAAGGGCACGCACCAATTCCACCACCTGGCGACTCCCGCCGCCGGCAACCCCCAACTCCTCATCGCAATAGACCACAATATTCATATTGATCTAGCGAAAGACCTCAACAGGCTGGCGCATCGCGGCTGATTCATGCTCTCTCACCTGCATTGTTGCTATGAACCCGTTGTTGATGCTGATAATCAGGAGCCATCGGCTTGGCGAGATCGCGCAGCCCTCGCACGATCGCCTCCCATCCAAACCGTTTCTCG
Organism: Nitrospira lenta; assembly: GCF_900403705.1. NCBI lineage: Bacteria > Pseudomonadati > Nitrospirota > Nitrospiria > Nitrospirales > Nitrospiraceae > Nitrospira > Nitrospira lenta. The sequence continues at coordinate 97,807 of NZ_OUNR01000020.1, forward strand.
ACGAACGTGCGGCCGTCGCTACCCAGCCGGCGAGATTCCTCAGGCTGGTCTAGCAATGCCAGGACGGCATCGGCCAGAGACTCAGCACAATCGGGCTCGACCAGGACCACTCCATTCGATTGAGCAAACAGCGCGGCAACCGAAGGGATCGCGCTGGCGACTACCGGCTTCCCGCAAGCCAGGTAGTCAAAGATTTTGACGGGCGAGGTCTCCCCCCGATCCCCGCAGAATGGCGCGACGCAGACATCCATGGCCCCGATCAACAACGGAACCTGCGCGTACGACACGCGACCGGTCCAGGTGATCCAGGAAGAGAGGCCTCGCTGAGCGGCCTGCTCACGAAGGGCCGCCGCCTCCTCTCCATCCCCGACCATGACGAGTCGCACAGACGACCGCCTTGCATGCAGACGTTCAAAGGCTCCCAGCAATGTCGTCAAGCCTTGATACTGATAGAAGCTCCCGACAAATCCGATGTACTCACAGGCCGGATCCAGTCCCGCCTCGCGCACACAGCGGCCCCGCTCTCTCGGATAAAACAGCGACACGTCCGACCCGCTCGGCAGCAGCGCCACCTGCGCAGCCGCCACCCCATACCGTGTCTGCACGAGCTGGCCCAATCCTTCCGTCAACACGACCACGCGGTCGCACCGCCGAAGCGCGAAAGCAGCCAGGGCATGCGTCAAACGGCCACGCCATCCACCGGCACCCCACGGAGGAACCGGCTCGCCGTTCACTTCACAAATACACGTGGCGCCGAAGATGCGCGCGAGCAGTAACGGATGAAGACTTTCCATCCAGCGGTAATACACCATCTTCGGCCGCTGACGGAGCCCCCGCCACAGTCCTGACAAGAAGGCCAGCACCGCGAAACTGATCGGTCGAATGATAGATCCCGGCAACATAGCAATCGGCACAACCCGCGATCGCCGCGGCACCAACGCTGAGCGATACTTCGGAGCAAACACCGTGACATCGTCTCCGGCGGACACCAACGCATCGGCGAGCGCCCAGATCCGCACTAACCCCACCGGGTCAGTGGGCGCATCCGGTTCATGCCAGTAACAACAGACCCACCAATTCATACAGGCCTCGGTTCACCGGCAACCGGCGCTTCGGCGTTCGACAATCGCGGAAGAATCATCACCAACCCTGCGCACAACCAGAACGGTTCCATGATGCGGATGATGATAAACGTGTTGGCCCCCACGGCATGCGCCAACATCGCCACAAGGCCAAGCCCAACGCCTAACGCCAAGCCCTTCGCAAACGGATCGTCTTCCGTCGCATAAATTCTTCGGGTACTCATCCACAGCCGCGCGGTAATGACGATGAACCCAAGCAACCCGGCCAGGCCGGTCTCACCGATAATCTTGACGTACTGCGCGTCGGCCCATGCATAGCCGGTCACCCCGCGGCCAAGAATCGGATTGTGCACCCAGTCCTGTAGGACATAGGCCCAGGACCGGAGACGCTCCGATGTCGAGAGGTCCAACCCCACCTGGCCGACTTGAATTTCTCCTCCGTACTGGCGGCCGAAGAAGGTTTCGTTGATACGAGTCTTCACATTGTCCGGAGCAAAGAGCGGCAAGAGTGCCATGGCCAGCAACAGCAAAACCATGACCCGCGGCTTTCTCCACTGTGACACTCCGACCGCTACGACCAACACCGCTCCGGCGAGATAGGAAGACCGTGAGAGGGTGGCCATCAAGGCCAGCAACCCGCACCCACCGAGGACCACAAGCGCGATACGGATCGGACCGCTTTTCATGTGAATCAATAATCCCGTCACAATAGCGAGCAGAAACACGAGATAGCCGCCCAGCGTATTCGGCTCGCCGACTTCTCCTTCAAACGGCGCCGTCGCCCGTTGTCCGCTCGGAATTTGATAGATGGCATAGAGACTAATGATGAAGCCGGTGATGAGCAGCGCGGTCACCAGCCCGACCACCTGCTGTTTGGATGTCACGTGATTCACCACCATGAAGTACACGAAGAAATATTCGAAGTACTTCAACACGAAAAAGAAGCCCGTCACCGGCTGCACCCGGCCCGCCAACACACCCATGAGTGTCGCCACAACACAGACGATCATATAGGCAGCAATGGGACGATTCAGGGGTGTTTCACGAAACAGCCCGAGCTCTCGGTACACGACGGTTTTGACCAACCATCCAATCCCGATGATCACAAGAAACACATCATCCAGGCGAAAGGACAATTCGCGCGCTCCAACGCCGCGCCCTTCGACGCGACCGACGGCAATCTCCGGAGAAAGCAGCATGGAGAAGATGAGCAGATACAGCGCGGCTGGCACCGACGTAAATGCGATGACGACGATAAAAAATCCTAGGGTGGCCTGCAATCCGATGAGCGGAGTGGTCAGCGTCAGGCCAAGCGCGAGGATCACGGCCAACGCCGTGACCACGATCACATCATTCGGTTTAACAGCGGCGTAATACACAGAATCCGGACTCCCATCTCACTCACCGATATTCGTAACGGTACAGCCCATATTCAGGAGTCACTTCCGACTTCACATTGGTGAGCACCACGCCCATGATGTTCGCCTGGGCATGATCCAGCAGAAACTTGGCGCGCTTCAGCGCATTGCGTCCGATTCTCCCGACTTGATAGACCAGGATCGTCCCGTCGACCCGCGAACTGAAAGCCACGGCATCGGTCACCGGCAGAATCGGCGGCGTGTCGAATAACACCATGTCGTAGTCCTGCTGCATTTCATCGACCAGCACCTTAATCTTATTCAGGTTCAGGAACTCATTCGGGTTGCCCGATTCAGACCCGCTCGTCAGGACATGCAGATTATCCAGCCCCGGCGTATTCATCATCCGATCCGCTCCGATCGGCCCCAACATCAGATCCGATGCCGACCGTACGTAAGACCGCCACGATGTCGTGCCGATCAGGGCATCGACCAATCCCGGCTCACGATCCAGGCCCAACCGCTGGTGCACAATGGGCTTTCGGAGATCGGCATCGACCAGCAGCACCCGCTGCCCTTCCTGCGCCATGGTAATCGCCAGATTGATGACCGACGTGCTCTTCCCTTCACCAAGCCCGGCGCTGGTAAAGATAATCGACTTCACCTTTCGATCCATGCTGGCAAATTGAATATTCGTGCGCAACGACCGGAGACTCTCCGACAGCACCGACTTCGGATCGACCAGGCAAATCAACCGCGACAAACTCTCCACGGTTGCAGGCGGCGTCGAAGCCGGCAGCGCGGCCTTGGCCTGCTCCACCAATTCACGATGGTCGAACTGCGGAATAATTCCCAGAACAGGCACCTTGAGGAATTCCTCCACCCCTTCGATCGTGCCGATCGAGGTATCGAACGATTCACGGGCAAACGCCAGCACCACTCCCATGAATAGTCCCATCAGCGAACTGACCATGATGTTCAACAGCATGTTGGAGGCGTTGACCGCCGCCATGGGCGCGATGGCCGGAGCGATGATGGTCACTTCCTCAATCTGCCCCGCGCTCTTAATCAACAGTTCCTGATGTTTGACTTTCAGCGATTCAAGAAGATCGGCGTTGACCTTCACATCACGCTCCAGCCGGCTCATCTGAATGGCGGCTTTCGGGAACGCCATGTACCGCTCCCGATACACGTGAATCTGCTGGTCCAGGGCAAGCGCTCGCTCATTCAGAGTTTTTTGCTTTGAGCGTAACTCCCGCACCATTTCGGCCTTCAGGCCCGCAATCTTCTGCGAAATCTCCTTCACCACCGGATGGCTCTCTGTATAGTTGATCAACAGAGCTGTTCGTTCCTGCCCAAGGTCCAAGAGCCGCTGATTGAGTGCCGTCAGTTGAGCGTACTGCTCTTCGGTAAAGATACGGATATTGTCCTGCTCCAGCGTACCGTCATGCCGGCTCAGGACAGCGATCTGCCTTTCAGCCTCGCCTCGATTGCGCAACACGGCGTTGTGCTGTTCCTCCAGCTTGGTAAAGGTCTCGAGCGCAGCCTTGGCTTCATCGGTGAGAAAGACTTGCCCTTCCTGTTCCTTGAAGTTTCGCAGTGCTTCCTCGGCCCCGGCCAGTTGCCCCTCCAGTTCCCGAAGCTGGTCCTCAACAAAGCGTCGAGACTCTGTGACCAACCGATTCCTTGCCGCGATATTCTCTTGGCGATAGGACTCCGCAACGTGATTGGCCATCTGTTCAGCCATCCGCGCCTCACTCGCCGTGGCGGTAATCCTGATGATGTTCGTTTCGCCTTCCCGCTGCGTCTTAATTTGCTGGCCAAAGTTATAAATCAGATTCAAGTGTTCGGCCGACCGCTTCTGCTCCGGCGTCAGATCGGATGGCACCACCCCCAACTGCGTCGCCACCCGCTCCATGACAGGAAAGCTCCGGATAAACTCCGATTGGGTAATCAGATCGTTGGCATTGGAGAAGGACATCGAATCCAGCAACTGCTGCACGACCGTTGTGGACCGGTCAAATTTCACTCGCGCCGACGCTTCATAGACAGGCGGCGGTTGCAACAGCTGAGAAAAGATCACCGTAAACCCCACGACCAGCGCGGCTGCAAGCATGATGAGATACTTGCGTTTCTTAATGATCAGCCAATAGTCGATGACATTCAGCTCATATTGTGCCATGGGACCGTCGTCTCCTTGCTATCGTATCGTGGCTGTGGGGAAGAACGCTGGAATCAAGAACGCCGGATAGAACGGGGCAATCGCCATCTGCACGATCGGCATAATCTTCTTGGCAGCCTCCGTGGTATCGCCCAAGTGTTCCCGTGGAACGAAGATCACATCGTTTTCTTCCAGAGCGATGTTTCGCGACAAATCACCATAGGTAAAGGTTCTGGCCAAGTCGGCCGTTACGATGTAGGGACGATCCAGCGATCCGCGCACAATACGGATTTCTTCCAGCAACGCCGTTTCGTTATAGTTCTCCACGGCGGCCAAAGCCTGCAGCACCGTCATGTTTCTCGGCATCGGCACCGCTCCCGGCTTCCGAACATCTCCAAACACAAATATCCGTTTGATTTTGAGCGATTTCTTTCTGAGCACGACTTGGACTCTGGGATTCCGCATATACGGAATGACTTGTTCTTGAATTCGTCCCTCGGCTTGCTGGGCGGTCAACCCGGTCACCATGACTTCCAAGAAAGACGCGCCAATGACTCCATTCTCCCGAACAACACTCGTGAACTTTTCTTCCCCTGCCCCGCGGCGAATCACGATGTCGAGCGTGTCCCCAGGTTCAATCGGCGTCTCCGCCGTCGGCACGGCCTCATCCGCGTAGACATCGCCCTTCGGCATCGGAGGCAACGGCTGCGTCACCGGGCTAATGGCCGAAGGCGGCAGAGAAGATTGTCCGGGATTTCGGCAACCCGGCAATATCTGAAGTCCTACCGCAAGAGCGAGAAGACTCCATCCAACCGATCGATGTATACGAATACTCATGGCTCCTCCTGATTCCTTCTACGCGGCCCGCGTGTCGGGTAAGACTTCAACGATATGCAGAGATGTTTCACGACAGAGATCCACTGCCGCGGCTTCCCCATCCGTCTGCCCTTCACGGTGACTCTGAACAAGCAAGACGGGCCTGAGGGGATAGCGAGCATTCACTTTCGACACGACCCCGATATGCCCGTCATTCAATCGTACCGATGTCCCGACCGGATACAGCGAGAGCTGATCCACCAGCGTTTTGATAAGCCGAGGCTGGAAGGCCTGCTTGTACTGGACCAGGAGCGAACGCAGCGCCTGATGCGGAACAACTCGCGCGTGATAGGGCCGCGGACTGATCATGGCATCGAGCACATCGGCCAGTCCGATGATTTGTGCACCTTCGGCAATCTCTCCCCCCTTCAGCCGACAGGGGTACCCACTGCCATCCCATCGCTCATGCTCCTGGGCGATCGCGGTTGCCAGCCAGTCGAACGACTCGCCCATCTCAGCCACCACACGCCGACCTTGTTCAGGATGCGCATGGATGCCGGACCACTCATCCGCACTCAACGAACCGGACTTTTCAACGATCCCGTGAGGTACCAGCCACATGCCCAGATCGTGCAGTAGGCCTGCTAGAGCCAGACGTTCCAACGCCGCCGAGTCGTAGTTGAGCCCCTGGCCGATCTTCACGCTGAGAATCGCGACATGCATCGAATTTGCGACCTGATCGCCCTCACCCTCTCCACGCATCATACGTATCAGCAGGTCATCGCTCGTCGCGAGCGCTGTGACGAGCCCTTCGGCCAATCGGGAGCACCGCTCGAATCTCACTTCACGGTTCGCACGAACAGCCTCCCCTATCACCATCAGTTCCTTGCGCGCGAGCCCATACCAATCGATACGAGCATCTCCCCCTTTGAGGGTTGGCTCGTTTTCCCCTACTAGCGGGATTGAAAGGGACGCGTGTCGACCACTCCCCCCCTCGCGAGGGTCTGGGACTTGATCGCGTACTAACTCTGAGAGTCGCATGCTCGACGTTCCTCGTAAGCGTGACAGGCTAGGACGATTTCCCTGGTGTCCGCCGACTATTGGCCACTAACTTTAGTTCAGGCTTTTTCAACTCGCGTTCCAACATCGCTCGAATAAAGCCACTGGTCGTATAGCCTTGCGATTTCAAGGCATCCAGCTGTTCCTTCAATTCAAGCGGCAGTTGAATAACTATCCGTACAAGATTAGCCATGGTGGTCGTACTCCTCAGGTCATAGATTCCCAGAGCACGGAATGTGTGCACATGCTATGCCTTGCTAGCATTGTGACAATAGTGAGGAAACTCGCGGACTTATGATGGTACACCCCAGCATTGTGGACAAGAATGGACATAAACAACCATTCGTACACCATCAATGTACGAAATTGGCTAAGACCGAATCGATGTTGAGGGATGTGACTGCGTAGGGTGAATTTCTTATTGATTAGAATTCATGCGCCAGCACCCACACTCGATGCCAATTGCGCAACTCACACGTCCAGAGACACTCTTGCAATCGCACTGGTTGCAACACCATATCGCGCATTCTTCGTACCTGGATATCAGGTGTCGAGAGCCGGCCTGTCACGATGATCCCCCCATCCCGATCTGTTCTAGCGACCTCACTCCCGATGGCCGAATAGGCATCAATCACGTCGGGAGCAGGATGCCCGTAAGAATTATGCCGACCGACCGAGAACACCGCGTAGCGAGGTCGAACCAATCCAATCCAGTGACGCTCCAACGAACTCCGCGCTCCGTGGTGAGGAACTTTGAGCACCGTCACCGGCTCTTGTCCCATGGCTGCCAGACGGTGGAGTCCGTCCACCTCGATATCAGCCGCGAACAAAATACTCTGAGGGCCACAGGTCAGCTGCACGACGACGGATTCATTGTTGAGGAATGTTCCGCTCACACTCTGGCTGGAGCCCCCACGATCCTGCGCTCTGATTGGATTAAGAACCGTGAGCCTGCAAAACGCTCCCCGAACAATTTCCTCCCCGCGTGTGGCGACATGGCTGTGTACCTGTTGCTCCGCCACGGCCTCCTGCAATTCTTTAAACAGTGGTTCGGATCGCTCGATGCCCGTATGCCAGAACTCTCCGACTTCCAGGTGGCGAATCAGCCAGGGAAGCCCGCCGACATGATCCTGTTGCGGATGCGTGGCAATGATATGGTCCAGCCGGCGAATCCCCTGGTTCAGAAGAAACGGCCCAATGACACCGCGCCCCATATCGAACCGCTCGTACCTTCTTCCACCATCGATCAACACCGTTGTTCCATCGGGGAATTGAAGGAGCGCACTATCGCCCTGTCCAACATCAAGAAAAGTAACTCGCCAGCGATCACCGTCTGCGATTGGAATACCAGATAGAATCCATCCTCCCAACGCCGTCGTAACCAACACCGCCCCAATGGCCCGGTGATATCGAAATCTTAGCGCGCCAGCCACCAGGAACACCCCTAGATAAAACGACGCCATACTCCAAAGAGGAGGGGCAGGCACACGCCAGTCGCTTCCCGGAAACGCCGCGCACCAGTGCAGGGCAGTCACCATCCACTCCAGCAGATGCTCTTGAATACGTGCAAGCGGAAGGCCTCCGTCACTATTCATAAGCGTCATAAATGCGGAGAGTAGCCCGAGAGGAACCAGGATCATTCCCGTAAAGGGAACGGCGAACAGGTTGGTTACCAGGCCAAGCCATGGCACTTGATTGAAATACCAAGCCACCAGCGGAGTCGTCACCAGCGTCACCGCTGCTCCTAGAATAACCGCCTCTCGAAGATGACGGCCCCAGACGCCCCACTTTGTGTCGGCTTGACCATCAGACGTATCTTGGCAAGACAGAGAACCCACGACCCAGATGATGGCCAGCACTGAGAAAAACGATAGTTGAAACGAAATATCTCTGATCGCCCGTGGATCGTGCAGAAGAATCAGGAGGGCCGCTCCAGCCAAGGCGTGCAAAAGATGACGCTCTGAGCCGATCCAAATAGTGGCCAGCGCCACGCAAATCATAATCCAAGCCCGCATGGTGGCAAGTTCAGCCCCGGCCAGGAGTGCGTAGAACGTCACCACCAGCCAGGTGCAGAGGATGGCCACGCGAGTCGGTGTCACGTGCCTCGACAATCCCAAAAGCATCACGGATGGCAGCGCGGAAAGTCCTCGACGGACCGCCCCAAACACCACCACTGCGATCAGTCCCAAATGCGACCCAGAAATTGAAAGCAGATGGATGGTTCCCGTCGTCATGAACCATTCTTGCAGATCCTCCTGGACGTACCCTCGCTCTCCGATCACGATCCCTAGAAAAAGACCGCGGGCCGGCTGGGCTAACGAGTGGATCGCATTCTCTCGAATGACGCCTCGCCAACGATCGATCCGCCCCCAACTCCTCCACCACCAGTCCGGCTCACTTACAAGCGGAAGCAGGTGAACGGCTTCAGACCCCGTGACGGTCCCCACGGCCTCGATGCCTTGTCGCTCGACATAGGACGCATAGTCGAACCCTCTGGGGTTGAGAGATCCCGTCGGAACACGCACACTCGCTCGAAACACAATCTGATCACCTGCCCATACGGCATCGCCGGGGTCCCGCCATGTCAGCTTAATTCTTCGCGTGAGCGTCCCTTCTTCAGAGCTTGGGACACACTCAACCACCATCGTCAGACGAGATGGTGCATGCTGAACGAGGCCGACAACTCGCCCCCGATACTCCACACTAGATCCTGAGGAGAGGTCTTCCCCGACATGGCTGGAGATCGGCGGTGTTACCCCTGTCCAATAGATCACTCCCAGACAAAGAGTCGCACACCACAGGCAACTTTTCGGCTGCTCGATGCCTCCGATTCGTTCACCAGCCGAAAGGATCAATATGAATACAAGTAAAATGGAGAGCAAACCGACGGGAAAGAACGGAAGGAATGAACCGGCCACAAGCCCGGTGAGAAAGGCGACACAAAGGGATGGCAGCATGAGCCTTCCCTGCAAAGGAACAGCTACTACGTGAGATGCGTACGCACGAGGCGCGCGAGATCCTCCGCCACTTCTTTAATCACAGCATCTTGCTCACCTTCGACCATGATTCGAAGAAGCGGTTCCGTCCCGGAATAACGTACCAGGACACGACCGTTCCCATTCAACCGGCGTTCACTCTCACGAATCGCCCGGTCAATATCCGGCACAGACTCCAATTTCGGCTTCTGCTTGACCGTAATATTGAGCAGAATTTGCGGAACAGCGGACATCGCCTGCGCCAATTCTGAAAGCGGTTTCCCCGTCCGCTTCATCAAGGAGATCATCTGGAGCGCGGAGATCAGACCGTCACCCGTCGTGTTATGGTCCAGAAAAATGAAATGCCCGGACTGCTCACCACCGAAGCTGTAGCCTTCCGCGAGCATGCGTTCAAGGAGATAGCGATCGCCTACGGGAGTTCGAAGCAACTTGACGCCCGCCTTCGCCATACAGAGCTCAAGTCCGAAGTTACTCATGACCGTCCCGACCAACGTTTGTTTGGCGAGAAGCCCATTCTGATGCAAGTCGAGCCCCAATGCCGCCATGACATGATCGCCATCGACAATGGTCCCCTGCTCGCACACAAAGATGGCTCGATCGGCATCCCCATCAAGCGCGATCCCGATGTCGGCTTTGTGACGGCGCACGGCTTCTTGCAGTTGCTGCGGATGCACTGCCCCACATCCGGCATTGATATTCATGCCGTTGGGTTCGCATCCGATCACTTCGACTTTTGCACCGAGTTCTCGTAACACTTTTGGCGCCAGCTTGTAGGCTGCTCCATTGGCGCAATCTACCACTAACTTGATTCCCTGAAAGTCCAACTCGCGTGGCAAGGAGCGCTTGGCGAATTCAATATAGCGGCCCTCTGCATCATCGATACGAAACGCCTTTCCGATTAAATCAGCGGTGGGACGCAGATGACTGATCTCATTGGACACGATCAAATCCTCAATGCGGGCTTCCATTTCATCCGGCAACTTAAAGCCATCATTCGAAAAAAACTTAATGCCGTTGTCTTGATACGCATTGTGCGACGCCGATATCACGACCCCCGCATCCGCACGGAGACTCCTGGTCAAAAATGCAATGGCCGGCGTCGGCATCGGCCCCACCAGCAGCACATCGACTCCCATCGAACAAATACCGGCCGTGAGCGCAGATTCCAGCATGTAGCCAGAGATGCGCGTGTCCTTCCCGATCACGATCTGATGGCGTCCCGCGCGTCGCATAAACAAATGTGCGGCTGCACGCCCGAGTTGCATGGCTATTTCACTCGTCATGGGTTCCAGGTTGGCCACCCCGCGAATTCCATCAGTTCCAAATAATTTACGCATAATCTTCCTGTTTCGAAGTATGGGTCGCCGCGCGCACCGCCGCGGCAACCATCACGACATCCCTCATATTTGCCACATCATGCACGCGAATGATCGAGGCGCCGCGATCCACCGCCAGCGCAACGGCCGCAGCCGTCCCCCATTCACGATCCTGCACCGGACGATCAAGAATTTTCCCCAGAAATGCTTTCCGAGAAAGCCCCACCAACATCGGACAGCCCAATTGGTCGAATGAGGACAAGTGATTCAAAAGCTCCAAATTGTGTATCAGCAGCTTACCAAAACCAAACCCCGGATCAAGCACGATCTGGCTTTTCGCAATCCCGGCGCGTTCCGCGGCGGCAATTCGCTCTACAAAAAACATACGAACATCGTCTACTACGCTATCATACCTAGGACTTTCCTGCATGGTCGTCGGCATACCCTGCATATGCATCATCACTATTCCGGCAGCGGACTGCGCTACCACAGCTGCCATATCAGGATCAAAACGCATGGCCGTTACGTCATTGATGATTGAGGCGCCCACATGAAGCGCTTCCCGCGCCACCCGAGACTTCATCGTATCCACTGAAATCGGCACGGTAGTCTGCTTCACCACCGCCTGTAAAACCGGCAGCAAGCGATCCATTTCCTCCTGCTCACCAACCGGTGTGGCCCCGGGCCTCGTCGACTCTGCACCCAGATCGAGAATATCCGCGCCCTGCGCCACGAGTGCCACAGCCCGTTCGACTGCTTGATCAACCGTCGCATAGCGTCCCCCGTCAGAAAAGGAGTCCGGAGTGACGTTCACAATGCCCATCATAAGCGGGTACTCCCGAATGGGAAGCGACCGTCCCTTAGCAAGTACGATATTGCGTTTCACAAACGTTCTCCGCACATGCGTCGTCCACCACCTTGCCCTCCGATAGATACCAGAGAGGGTCAGCGCTAAGACGGCGACATGCCATACTAGACCACGACATTTTATCGCGTCTAACGGCTTCTATTGAGAGACTGATGCCGCGCTTCCGGTGCCCAAACTAGAAGCGCGGCAGACTATTGAAGCAGACTAGGCAGGAACGGTCTGAGAGGAAGACTGCAACAGGATCGCATCGATTTCCTGTGCATCGAGTACTTCTTTTTCAAGCAACGCTTCAGCCAAAGCCTTCAAGCTGACCATATTTTCAGTCAGAATCCGCTTGGCCCGCTCATAATTCTCCGTCACAAGACGTCTGATCTCCAGATCAATATCCAATGCGATCTGATCGCTAAAGTCTCGCTTCGCGGCGATTTCCCGACCCAGGAAAATCTCCTCTTCCTTCCGTCCGAACGTGAGCGGCCCAAGCTTCTCGCTCATTCCCCACTCACACACCATTTTCCTTGCCAGATCCGTCGCCCGCTCAATGTCGTTTCCAGCCCCGGTCGTAACATGGTTGAGAACTAGCTCTTCAGCGACTCGTCCCCCCATCAAGATGGCGAGGTTGTTGTACAGGAAGTCCTTTGAGTAATTGTGCCGGTCATCGGTTGGCAACTGCATGGTGACGCCCAACGCCCGTCCGCGCGGAATAATGGTGACCTTGTGAACCGGGTCCGTGCCGGGCAAGAGCTTCGCCATCAAGGCATGGCCAGCCTCATGATAGGCCGTCGTGCGCTTTTCCTCATCCGTCAGCATCATGCTCTTACGCTCAGCACCCATTAGCACTTTGTCTTTGGCCATTTCAAAATCAACGACCTCGACTTCCTTTTTATTCTGACGAGCAGCCCATAGCGCGGCCTCGTTCACAAGATTCTCCAGGTCTGCGCCGGAGAAACCGGGCGTCCCACGAGCGATCTTCTCCAATTCGACGTTGGCCGCTACCGGCACCTTCTTCGTATGCACTTTCAGAATTTCAGAACGGCCCCGCAGATCTGGCCGATTCACCACGACCTGACGATCAAACCGGCCAGGCCGCAAGAGCGCAGGATCCAGCACATCAGGCCGGTTCGTGGCGGCAATCAGGATCACCCCTTCGGTCGTGTCGAATCCGTCCATTTCAACCAGCAACTGATTGAGCGTCTGCTCCCGTTCATCATGTCCACCGCCTAAGCCGGCGCCACGCAACCGTCCCACCGCATCAATTTCATCGATGAAAATGATACAGGGCGCGTGCTTCTTCCCCTGTTCGAACAAATCGCGCACGCGTGACGCGCCGACCCCCACAAACATTTCAACGAAATCAGAGCCGCTGATACTGAAGAACGGCACCCCAGCTTCGCCGGCAATCGCCTTGGCAAGCAAGGTCTTGCCGGTTCCTGGAGGGCCAACGATCAGAACACCCTTGGGGATCCGTCCACCAAGCTTTTGAAATTTGCGCGGATCTCTCAGAAACTCGATGATCTCAAGAACTTCTTCTTTCGCCTCTTCAATCCCCGCCACATCGGAAAATGTGACCTTCTTCCGGTCTTCCGTCAACATCCGCGCGCGACTCTTCCCAAAGGACAACGCTTTATTCCCCCCGACTTGCATCTGCCGCATCAGGAAGAACCACAGCCCGAGGAATAGAATGAACGGCCCCCAGGTCACCAAGAAGGTGATGTACCAGGGACTCTCTTCCGGCGGCTTGACCTCGATCTGGACATCCTTCTCGCGCAAGACCTTCACCAGGTCCGGATAATCCGGCGAGAAAGTCCGAATCCTCGTCTTGTCTTTCAAGACCGAACTGATGTGATTCCCCTTGATAATGGCCTTTTCGACGTCACCCTTTTCAATCTTGGCCATGAAATCGCTAAATATCACATCTTCTTCAGGCGCGTGAGTCGGCACGCTGAACAGGTTGAACAGCAAAATCATGAATAAGCCGACGACCACCCAAAAGAGCAGGTTCTTCACCCTGGAATTCATCCAGATCTCCTTCGTGGGAACGTTAAATCAGAGGAAGATACATCACATGACACCACTGAATGTGGGTGATGTTAACACAGGGTCGACAAAAGTGACAATATCAAGTGCACCGCTTACGTCTCTTCATCCGCGAGATCCAAGACCGCCAGATACGGCAAATTTCGATATTGTTGCTGATAGTCTAATCCATACCCGACGACATAATGATTCGGGATCTTGAAGCCCTCGTAATCGACCTGCACCGTGACTTGCCGGCGGTCCGGCTTGCTTAACAGGGTGCAGACCTTCAGCGAACGCGGTTTCTTTTTCGCGAATGTCTTCAGCAAGTACTGAACCGTCAATCCAGAATCAACGATATCCTCGACCAACAACACGTCCTTGCCCTTAATCGACTCCGTAAGATCGGTGACAAGCTTTACCTTCCCCGACGTCTTAGTCTTGGCACCATAGCTGGATACCACGATAAAGTCGATGTGGATCGGAATCCGGATGGCACGAGCCAGATCCGCATAAAAAGCATACGCTCCCTTGAGCACCCCCACGAGCACCAAATCTTTGCCCGCGTAGTCAGCACTGATCTGCTTTCCCAATTCCCGGATGCGGGTCCGCATCTGTTCCTGCGTCACAAGCGGCCGGCCAAACACACGCTCCATGCTAATGCACCCCCTCCGTAACTGAGACCTCGTCCATCCTGATCACGACACATCGGCGCGTGCGGCCGCTCACTTGAAACCGCTCATCTTGCCGAAATCCCAACACACCCACAATTCCTTGAGGAGAATCCAGAATCGGAATTCGTCTCCGTTGCGACACCGGAATCTTGAGATCCATGAAGTAGTCCTGCAATTTCTTTGATCGTCCCTTCATGCCCGACGGAACGAACCGATCCCCTGCCCTCCATGGGCGGATATGCAGCGGATACGACAGCACATCCGCATCGACGATCATCACCCATCCCGGGGAAACAGACAGCTGATGGGCCGCTTCACGAGTCCCTTCTTGTACTCGAATTCGTTGGCTCGTACCAGCCCATTCGATGACGGACGGAATCTGCACCAAGTGCCGTTTGACTACCCCCTCGGACTCCTGCGGGAGAGCAAGGGCGTGAGCCGGCAGTACGAGCAGCGCATTCGGAGTCACTTGGACATGCACATCGCCGGGGCAATGCCGTTCCCCTCCTCGCTTCGACGAGAGCAGCCGGTGCACGGCCTCAATCGTCGCAAGACTCGGGGGGCGCCGACTCGGATGCATTCGGCGAAACACGTCGCGCAAGAGCCTTCGTTGCAAGGCCAACGGCTGAACCTGCAAACCAAGCCGGTCGATAAAATAGCCTCCCACGCCATCCGGTTGAACCAGTGAGGCGCACAGACTGGCCGTCTGATCCTCCAGATATCGGTCGTCCTCACGGCACAAATCACCCATCCGGCAAAGCGCATCGATAGCAGCCGGTGCCAGCTGGCTGAGCAGGGGAAGGAGCTGATGACGAATGCGGTTGCGCGCATAGATCGGCTTCGCGTTGCTGGAATCCTGTCGATACGTTTGCCCCGTCGCGTCCAGAAACTCTAGTAGGTCTCGGCGCCTGACCTCATACAGCGGACGAATAATCTTCTCGTCGCGTTGAACCGGCATACCCGCCAGGCCCGTGATTCCGGCTCCACGCAACATCCAAAGCACAATCGTTTCCGCCTGATCATCCGCCGTATGGCCGACGACAATGCGGTCAGCACCGACGTCTTCGGCCAGCCTCGCCATCGCGCGATACCGTACGTCGCGCGCCTGAGCCTGAAGAGAAACCCGCTGCGGACGAGTCCGGGCATCCAGCGACACACAGCGGAGCGGCACCTGGAGTGCCTCACACAGCGACATCACAAACGCCTGATCCTCATCGGACTCGAGTCCACGAAGACCATAATTAAAATGGACCGCCGTCAGCTGCAATCGCCAACGGGGGACCAGGTGATGGAGGAGCGTCAACAGCGCCACGGAGTCCGGCCCACCCGACACGGCGACGAGCAGGTGGTGTCCCGGCTCAAACAGCCCATGCGCCCGCACCGTCTTGACGACCTTGTGGAGCAATGGGGGCCAGGCCCTCCGCGACACGCGTTGTTCGACCATTGCCATACTCGCCATCATCCTGCCGATAGCGCACTGCGATGTTCTTGTAGAATTGCCTTGGCCCGCTCCACATCGACCGCGATTTGACGGCTCAGATCGGCGCCGCTAGGAAACTTGGTGTCGCCACGCAGCCGCTGAAGGAACTGCACTTCAATAGACTCTCCGTACAGATCCTGTTGCTCGTTCAGCAAATGAACTTCCATCAGCCGCTCGCCGGCATCAAACGTCGGCCGCGATCCGATATACGCCACAGAATCGAACCGTTGCTGATTCCAAATTGTCACCGTCGCATACACGCCGTTCGGCGGAATCACCCGCTCCACCGGCAACCGCAGATTGGCCGTCGGCCAGCCCAACTCCTGCCCCCGCTGAGCCCCTGGCAGGACAACTCCTCCCATCGCATACTGCCGTCCCAGTAACCGGGCCGCGAGATCAACCTGCCCCTCTTGCACTAATTTTCGTACACGTGTGGAGCTGACGATGCCGCCGTCGGCAATCACCGGCGAGACGGGATTCACGGAAAACCCGAACCGTTTCCCCATCACCGTCAACGAGGCGACATTGCCCGTACGCCCCTTGCCGAAGACAAAATGCTGTCCGACAAAAATCTGCCGCAGATGCAACCCGCGATACAAGACCATTTCCGTAAACGTTTCAGGAGGGAGACTCGCGAAGGGGTGATCGAACTCGAGCACGACCACTTCATCGATTCCCGCGTCCTCGAAACGCTGCAACTTTTCTTCAGGACTCGTGAGAAACTTCAAATCGACATGAGGCGCAAGAATCTTGACCGGATGGGGATCGAACGTCAGCACAAGCGCCGTGCCCTCCATCCGGCGCGCCGTCTCCACGACCGTCCGCAACAGCGAGCGATGGCCAAGGTGATGCCCGTCAAAGTTGCCGACCGTGGCTACCGGGTAGGACCGCTCTTCGCCGCCTGAGTATCCGCGTGTCACCTTCATGCAGGTATCAATGGAGCTGCCGGACGGCATCCTTCGCGAAGTAGGTCAAGATGAGATCAGCGCCGGCCCGCCTGATTGAGAGCAGCGATTCCATCATGGCGCGCGTTTCATCCAGCCATCCGGCACGCCCCGCGGCTTTGATCATGCTGTACTCACCGCTGACTTGGTACGCCGCGATGGGAAGTAAGGTCCGCGCACGAGCCTGGGCGATAATATCCAGATAGGGCATGGCCGGTTTGACCATCACAATATCCGCCCCTTCTTCCACGTCCGAATCGATTTCGCGCAATGCTTCCCGCCCGTTGGCCGGATCCATCTGATACGACTGGCGATCGCCGAACTGCGGACTCGAATACGCGGCATCTCGAAACGGCGCGTAGAAACAAGACGAGAACTTTGCGGCATACGCCATGATCGGCAATTCAGGAAAGCCTGCCTGATCGAGCTCCGCACGAATCGCAGCCACCCGTCCATCCATCATATCGGAGGGGGCGACCATATCGGCACCGGCTTCGGCATGCGTACGAGCCATCGTGCGCAGACACTCCAGCGTTTCATCGTTGAGAATCTTGCCGTCTTTCACAATGCCGCAATGGCCGTGATCCGTATACTCATCGATACAGACATCCGTAATCACAGCCAGTCCCGGCACCTGATCCTTCACCGCCTTAATCGCCCGCTGAACGATCCCGTTCGGATCGTAGCCCGAGCTGCCACGGTCGTCTTTCTTCGCAGGAATACCGAATAGGATAATCGCAGGAATGCCCAGCGCCTTGACCTCCGCCGCTTCCTTCACCAGCAGATCGACCGACAGGCGGAACTGACCGGGCATAGACCCAATCTCCTCACGCCGCCCCTGCCCCTCAACCACGAACAGCGGGTAGATAAAATCCGCCGGAGACAGCACGGTTTCCCGCACCATCCGCCGAAAAGAATCTTGTTGCCGAAGCCGTCGAAGCCGCTGGATCGGAAACGCCATACCGTCCTACTTTCTTGGCAGATTAGTCAGAAACACTACCAAATCGCGAACGGAAATCACCCCGACCAGCTTCCCCTCGCGCGTCACGCCCAGGTGGCGCACATGCGCCTGAGCCATCAGGTCGTTCGCATCGAGCAACGTCTTGCTCTCCTCGATCGTCATGATCGGAGCCGACATGATCTGCTCCACCGTCGCCTTGGTCGCATCCGACCCCGACGCCACCACCCGGCGCATCATATCCGTGTCGGTCACGATGCCGATAATTTCTTTGTCATTGGTAATAAATAAGCTGCCGATTCCGCGATCACGCATAATCCGCGCCGCCGTCTGAGCATCGGTATCACGAGCCACGGTCACAAACTTCTCTCGAGGAATCATGAACGATTTCACAGGAACCATTGGGTACTCCTCCCTTTTGCTGTGTATCTGCCCACCATCACACCGCTACGGCGCCGGCGCCGCAGCCACTGACACGCCCGTCCCGAAATATCCAGCCATCGCCTCAACCAGCGCCGGAATCGTATTCTCGTTGGGGAGAATCACAACCGACAATCCGGCATCCCGCGCAGTCTGTGCCGTGATCGGGCCGATGCACGCCACCGCAACCGATTGTAACAGCCCCCGCGCCTGCGCTTCACCCCCGACCAACTCAATAAAATTTCTGACCGTCGACGAGCTCGTAAAGGTCACACTGTCGATCTCCCGTTCCAACAGCAACTGTTTCCAGCTCTCGACGGAGTCTCGCGGAACCTCCGTACGATACACCGAAACCACATCGACCACAGCCCCACGAGCCCGTAACTCTTCAGGCAAAATCGCGCGCGCAACTTCCGCCCGCGGAATGAGAATGTGCGCTCGTGACAAATCCGACGCCGCCAATGACTCCAGCACTCCCTCGGCCTGATACTCCGCCGGAACCACATCAGCCGTAAGGCCATACGTCGCCAACTCCTCCGCCGTGCGAGGCCCGATGCAGCAAATGCGTCGCCCCGCAAACCGGCGCGCGTCATGTCCACACATCTGCAGCCGCTTCATAAACTGCACGACGCCATTGACGCTGGTAAAAATCACCCAATCATATCGGCCGAGCTCATCAATCGCTCGATCGACCAGCGCCCAGTCCTTCGGCTCGACGATCTGAATCGTGGCCCCTTCAATCGGCTCAGCACCCGCGTCCGCCAATAAGCCGGCCAGCTCTCCCGCTTGCTCTTTCGCACGCGTCATCAACACACGCTTCCCGAACAGCGGGCGACGCTCAAACCAGTTCAATTGCTCTCGCAGCTTGACTACCTCACCTACGACCACGACCGTCGGCGGCTCCAGCTTCGCCTGTTGAGCCTTTTCGACAATATCGGCTAACGTCCCAACCACCGTGCGTTGCGCAGCCCTGGTGCCCCATCGAATCAGCGCGACCGGCGTCGTCGAAGGCCGTCCTTCGCCTATCAAATTGGAGACGATGGACGGAAGATTTTTCATCCCCATCAAAAAGACCAGCGTCCCATGACTGCTCGCCAACCTCGGCCACTCCAGAGCCGTCGTACTCTTGTCTGGATCCTCGTGGCCGGTGACAAACGTGACCGTAGATGCCATCGTCCGATGGGTCACAGGAATCCCCGCATAGGCCGGAGCCGCCACCGCCGCCGTCACGCCAGGCACCACTTCAAACAATACCCCAGCGGCAGCCAACGCTTCGGCTTCTTCCCCACCACGTCCAAACACAAACGGATCGCCGCCCTTCAGCCGAACGACGATTTGTCCCTGCCGAGCCCGTTCGACGAGCATGCGGTTGGTGGTTTCTTGCGGCTGATATTGTCCGCGTCCACGCCGGCCCACATAAATACGCTCGGCCTGTGGCGGAGCATGAGACAACAACGCAGGATTCGCGAGGTAATCGTAGAGCACGACATCAGCCTGCTCAAGGCATTCCTTGCCCCGCAACGTCAGGAGCTTCGGATCCCCCGGCCCGGCTCCGACCAGATAGACTCTGCCTATTCGCGACTTACCTGCCATCAAGCCCTTCCGTAAATCTCGCCAAGAATCTTGTCAGCGCCCCGCGCGAGCAACCGTTCCGCCAGTCTCGTACCCAAGACTTGCGCCTCAGCTCTTGTTCCTTGCACGGCGTCTCGAATGACGGTCTTACCGTCCACACTCGCCACCAGTCCCTCCAGATGCACCTGGTCATTCGTCAACGTCGCATAGGCCGCAATCGGTACCTGACAACCGCCTTCCAATCGATGCAACAACGCCCGCTCCGCCGTCACCGCCACCTGCGTCGGCTGATGGGTGAGCCGGCTGAGTATCGATCGCACGAACTGATCGTTCGACCGCCCCTCAATCCCCAACGCCCCTTGCCCGATCGCGGGAAGACAGAGTTGCGGATCGAGATATTCAGTGATTTCATCCGTCCATCCCAAGCGCCGCAACCCAGCCGCGGCTAGGATAATCGCATCAAACTGTCCCTCTTTGAGTTTTTTCAACCGGGTATCGAGATTCCCCCGGAGCATCTCAATCCGGAGATCCGGACGCGCGTGAAGAAACTGCGATTGCCTGCGCAAGCTGCTCGACCCCACCCGAGCCCCGACAGGCAAATCCTGAAAGAGACAACCGGTATGGCTGATCAACGCATCCCGTGAATCTTCGCGTGGAGGCACACAGAGAATCTCCAGCCCATCCGGCAACTGCGTCGGGACGTCCTTCATACTGTGCACGGCAAAATCAATCTCGCCGCTCAACAGCGCTTCTTCGATTTCCTTGACGAACAGGCCCTTTCCGCCGATCTTCGCGAGCGGGACATCGACAATCTTGTCGCCGGATGTTTGAATCCGGGTGAGCGTCACGGTGATGTCTGGGGCAATCGCCTGCACTTGCGCCTGGAACCACTCGCTCTGCTGTACGGCCAACTTACTTGCCCTGGTGCCCAGAACCAGTGTGGGTCGTGCGGCTGTTGGTGTCGACACGGATCTTACTCCTACAATAATTCTACGGTTGCTTTCGACTAGGCGTCCGAGCAGGAGTCTGCTCAATAAGCAACTCACTCGCTTCATGCGCCAGACAGGATGATGGTTCGACGGCTGACTCTCCGCGCGTATCCGGCGGCGGCACGGCTTCAAGGCTAAAAAAGCGCCGCGCGGCTTCGACAAACGCCGCCCCGCTCGACGAATTTACCTCGGACTTCAACGTCACCATCGTCCCGTGAATCATCTTGTTCACGATCGACGTGGCCAATCCCTCGACGAGTTCCCGATCCTGCGCCGGCAGGTGCGCGAGCCGTCCCAAGGTCTTGTCCAACTCGCTGCGTTTAATCTCATCCGCGCGCTGCTTCAATGCGATGATCGTCGGCGTCACTTCCAACGACTTCATCCATTCACGCAAAACCACGACCTCTTCCACCACCATCTGTTCAGCCTTATCAGCTTCCTGCAAACGCTCGGCGCGATTCTTCTCCACCCGCTGTTTCAGGTCGTCGATATCGAACAAAAACGCATTGTCGACATGCCGCACCGCCGGATCGATGTTGCGTGGGACCGAAATATCGATCAGAAACATCGGCCGGTTCATCCGCTCGGTGACCGCCCGCTGGACATCGTCGGCGCTGATGAGATAATGCGACGCGCCTGTCGAGACAAGAACGATATCGGCCGAAGCCATATCGTCTTTGTATTGTTCAAATGGCACCGCAGTCCCACCGAATTTTTCGGCTAGCTCCACGGCATGCTGCGGGGTTCTGGTGGTGATCCGCACCTGCCCGACACCCTGCGCGATCAGATGTTGGGCGGCCAGCTTGGCCATTTCACCAGCCCCGACCAACAAAACCGTTCTCTGCCCGAGGTCTGAAAATATTTTCTTGGCGAGTTCGACCGCCGCATAGCTGACCGACACGGCCATCTCGGCAATCTTGGTTTCGGTCCGCACGCGCTTGGCGACAGAAATGGCTTTCTTGACGACCTTATTCATGATGAGCCCAGTCGTCTTGTGCGACAGCGCCGATTCAAAGGCATCTTTCAACTGCCCGAGGATCTGCGATTCCCCCACAATCATCGAGTCAAGACTGGCCGCCACACGAAACAGATGCGTAATGGCTCGATCGCCAGCATGCCAATACAAATGCGGAGTCAGCTGTTCGGAGGAAAGGGAGAGATGAGTATCGGCCAGAAATTCCTGAATCCGCCCATAGCCTTGATCGATATCGTCGACGACCGAATAGACTTCGACGCGATTGCAGGTGGACAGCAACAATCCTTCTTTCACGCCGGAATACGAAGTCAGCCGGCCGAGCGCCTCGCCCATCCGACTTTCCGGCACCGCCAGCTTCTCGCGAATTTCAACGGGCGCCGTCTTATGACTGAGCCCGACTACGATCAAATGCATCTTACGACACCGTCCCGTAGCTCTTGAGGACCACGCCAATCAGGGTCAAAATGACACCGGCGAATCCGATCACCGTTAAGTAGGCCGCCCGTTTCGCGCGCCACCCCACCATCAAGCGTCCAAGGAGCACGACAAAATAGAACAACCAGGTAACCAACGCCCAGGTCTGTTCGGGATTCCAACTCACATAAGCGCCCTTGGCGAACTCCGCAGAGATAGCGCCGGTGATGATTCCGAGCGTCAGGAGCGGAAACCCCAAAATAATGGATTGCTGATTCAAATGGTCAAGGAAGTCCAGTGCCGGCAGCTTGGCATACAATACGTTGAACCGTTTCGACTTGAGAAGGCGGTCTTGGATGAGATACATCACACCCGCTACGAACGCGACGGCAAACCCCACCGTTCCCAACATACTCAAGGTGACGTGGAGCCAAAGTGTTCGAAACATCGGCTGCAAGGTGGGAACAGTGTCAGGCAACGCCGCCGCGGAGATGAGTGAGACCAACGCGAGCGGGACAATGAATGAGCCCAGCACGTGGATCCGATGACGAAATTCCACGGCGAGAAATACGAGAATGAGCATCCAGGAAAAGAATGACAGCGCCTCATGAACACTCGGAGGAGCGGCGGCAGACCCCCCCACCATCCGTGCAACCAGGGCAAGAGTATGCATAACAAACCCGGCCGCGGTAATGGCCAGGGAGACTTTTGAAAGAGCTTCAGAGCGGCGCAACAGATAGGCAAGAAATGAAATGGTCGCGATGAAGTACAATCCCATCGTCACCATGAAGCAAACTACGGCCATGCGGGCATTCCCTCTCTTGCGACGAACAACGAACCGTATCTTGCGGGATTAAAAGAGAATTATAGCGATGCGACGAGAACAGAGTCAACAAAGACGACCGATGGAATCCCCCGGTCTACCGGTAAAAAAACCTATGGGCTCGCTCTTCCTGGTTGGAGTCCCCATCGGACATCCCGACGACATCACGATCCGTGCACTCGGCATCCTCAGTCGGGTGGATGTGATCGCAACCGAGGATCCGATCGCCACACAGGAACTCTTATCCCATCACAACTTGTCGGTCGTACTCACAAGTTATGGACCGACGAGGATCAAAGAAAAAGTTGCGGTCCTGATTAATCGACTGCAACAAGGCCTATCCGTCGCATTGGTATCGGATTGTGGTTCACCCGTGATTTCGGACCCGGGAAGCCTCTTGGTTGCCGCAGCACACAAACACGCTATTCCCGTTTGTTCTATCCCCGGTCCATCAGCTGTGACGGCTGCAATCACTGCATCGGGGTTTTCCGCCGAGGCGTTCCACTTTTATGGGGACATCCCCGCGCCCACCGGCTCTGGTAAGAGCCGACTCGCAATGGCTTTGATGCATGCAGAACCGACAATTCTCTTCTGTCAGACCCAATCATGCCAAGCTATTCTGGAGACTATTGCCAAGGCAGCCCCACGCCGCCGAATCGCGCTCGCCTGCGATCTCACCCTCCAGAACGAAACCGTTCTCAAGGGAACGGCCAGGCGCGTTTCACATTTACTGAAACGGATCCAGACGCCTCACATGGTCACGCTAGTAGTGGAAGGAAGAAAACGAATTACCCCGGCAAAGACGGGAAGGCGCAGAGCACAACATTAGTCAGTTTCTTCTCGCCGAATAAGCACACGGTATGACGAGCCGACCCGATCCTGCGCAAGCACCGTGTGGCCCTCATTCTCTACACTGCGCGGAACATTCTTAATAGGATCCCCATCATCCAGCAAGACCGCTAAGATCTGCCCCTGATCCATCATCTCGAGCTTTAACTTGGTCTTCACAAAATTATACGGACAGATGACTCCCCGGAGATCCAGCTCAATATCCGTCGAAACCCCTTGCTCCCCATTCCCACTGTCGTTCATTTTCAAACCTCGCTAATCAATACCAGTCAAGTCGGCTCGTCGATATGAGAGTTACGTTACCAGTAACGATCCAAGACAACAAGGTCAGCAGAACAGCAAACAGAGCAAAAAAAAGGGGCAGCCGAAGCTGCCCCTTTCCAAAAACACGCGATCTAATCAGATCTAGTTCAAGCCCTTCACGAGGTTAGGCTTGGCATAATCTGCCGCTCCATAATCTGACTTATTGGTCGGGATCTTGGTCTCAGGAGCCACCGTCTGATAACCCCATCCTGGCTGCGGCTCGCAATTCCAGCAAGGAGCTGTCCCTGTGAATTCACCGATTGTCGTATCCACGGTTCCGGTAATTTTACCAGGAAGCACAGCGCCAGCAGGCCCACCAGTTACGCTGCCACTGTTGGTCTCAATCGCACGCTCAGTCGAGGGGTTTGGGCGCTGGCCCAATCCACCGAATCCGGCGAGCTTCTCGTTACCGCGAAGCACGCTGATTTCGCGAACAATCTTCCGACCCACACCAAACTGCTGAGCATTCGACGTTGCTTCAATCACCTGCAAGGTCACGTCATCGCCTGAGTTGATCGTTCTGAGCTGATCCATGTTGGTTTTGTCGTCAAGAAACACGATGAGAGCATTCATTGAGCCGGAACCAGCGCGCCCTTCGTCATGTGAGCTTCCGCCCGTCTCCAAAAACAACTTCCCGGCAGGAATATCGACGGCTAACACGCGGCCGTAGATGGTTTCTGGGAGAGACAGACGATCGAGAAACGAATTGCGATCAAAGGCCTGAACGCGGTTGGCGCTTCCGGAAATATCGCCGACGCCGGTCCCTACGCCCATCGCGGATCCGCCAGACTGCTGCAACCGCTCTTGCGCGCCCGCAACACCCACTGAGCCGACAAAAAGAATTGTGGCTCCCAGTGCCAACACCTTACGCATGTGCTGCCTCCTTGTGAGAAAGATAATGTGTGGAGATGATGAACAACAAGATTCCTTGAGTGATTACGTACATAAGTCCGTTCTAATGACCGCGGAACTATAGGCCAACAGGGAAAACCTGTCAAGAGGGATTTCTACTATAAATTGGGTGGTGACCTGACCGATGACTACCATCGCATGTGTTATCCGTGAGTGTGGTGCCCAGAGGGAGGGTCGAACTCCCACTCTCTTACGAGAACCGGATTTTGAGTCCGGCGCGTCTGCCAGTTCCGCCATCCGGGCACATCAAGAATACGCCATGATAGAATGCGTTACCCTTGTAACATGAAGCCTTCAGGCGGTCAATCGGCATCGCCTCTTTTCTTCGGAAGAATACGTCTGCTAGAATATGACCGCGTTAAATGGAGACCGTGGCCGCTCAGCTTGCCCCAGCCATCTGGCAACTAAACACATAAATATTCGAAACTCTCTATATAAAGGAGTATGGCAGTTATGACAGAGGTTGCGTGTGTCACATGCGGACAAACCGGAGAAGCGATTACCGCTCCCCTCTTTCTCGGCAAGTTGGAACAAGACATCAAGGCAAAAGTTTGCACCGCCTGCTGGAAAAAATGGGAGGGCATGCGGGTGATGGTGATCAATGAATATCAGGTCAATCTCGGCGATGAGAGCGGACGAGAGCTTGTCCGCAAACAAATGAAGGCCTTCTTAAAGCTAGAAGGACAAGCCGACACCTCAAAGATCGCAGAAAATTTCCGCCCGGAAGGCACCTAGCCAATCGTCGCCCCCTGCACTCAGCATGTGTGGCGACATCGCTTCCCCGGGCGCAAGCAAGCGCCCGGGACCGTTACACTAAATTCCCTGTCTTGTCGCCGACTTCGTTGACAGGCCCTTTTTGAAAATGCTACAGTCCTCCATTCTTCGCCTGCCTTCCATGATCATTTACTTGGATGTACGGTTGAATTTGTCATGATTACGCAAATGCAGGTCAAGGGGTTGATGTTTGACCCCTACAACAACGCCTACATCGTGGTGCTCCGCGATGAGGATGAAGCCGAGATGTTGCCGATCTGGGTCGGGAAGTCGGAAGCAAGCGCCATCAGCCTTGCACTGGAGCACGTGGCGCCCCCACGCCCGATGACGCACGATTTCATGAAGTCCTTTTTAGACGCCTATAATGCCAAAGTGATTAGCGTGGTCATTACAGACTTGAATGAGCACACCTATTTTGCCAAGATTCATCTGATGTACGAGGATTCGGAATACGCCGTCGACTCACGCCCCAGCGACGCTATCGCGTTGGCGATTCGTTCAGAGGCGCCCATCTTCGCGAACGAGTCGGTTATCCGAAAGCAAAGCTCGGAAGAACTCGAACAATGGTTAGAGAATCTCAAGCCGGAAGATTTCGGCAAACTGGACTCCTGACGCGACGTTAGCCATGAGCGACTCTGCACACTCAAATAATCCCGATCTCATCCTGCTCTCGGTGAGCCGTGTCGTTGAAGACGCCAATACCGACACCAGGATTCTCGTCTTGACCAGGACCGACGATCAGGACACGTTCATGATCTGGATCGGTGCCCCCGAAGGCGATTCCATTCGCCGCGCCTTGGATTCGGCCACACCACCCCGACCGATGAGCCACGATTTGGTTAAAAGCTTCGGCGAACATTTCGGCATTGCGACTAAGCGAGTCGTCTTAACCGATGTAAAAAGCAGCACCTATTACGCCACTGTATTTTTGGAAAACAAAGGGGTGGAGCGGTCGATCGATGCCCGGCCAAGCGATGCCATCGCCCTGGCCCTTCGAACGCACGCACCGATCTATACCACCCAAGACGTTTGGAAACGGCGCAGCGGGCAACACCTAGATGCCTGGCTTGCGAAGCTCGATACGAAAGATATCGACACACAAGAAGTCTAGGATGTTTGGTTTGTCTAATTGCGAGGAGTAGAAGATCACCATGACGACCTATCTCGAAAAACCGGCCAATGTAAAAGAACAGTGGCACCTTGTGAACGCCGAGGGAAAAACCCTGGGACGCCTGGCGGCTAAAGTCGCCGGCATTCTTCGCGGCAAACATCGCCCCACCTTCACCCCGAACGTGGACATGGGCGATCATGTCGTGATCATTAATGCCGAGAAGATCCATTTGACCGGCAACAAGATGCAAGACAAGCTCTACATCCACCACTCGGGCTACCCCGGCGGGCTCAAGACCACCGATGCGCAGCATCTGTTCAAGAAGGATCCGACTGAATTGTTGGTGCGAGCCATTGAAGGCATGCTCCCCAAGAATCCTCTCGGCAATGGTATGGCAAAGAAACTTCGCGTCTATGTCGGAGCAACTCATCCGCACCAGGCGCAACACCCGGAACCTATTTCTCTCTAGCCTATTAGGACCAAAGGAGACCAGTGATATGGCAGCCGTGACACAGTATGCAACAGGTCGCAGAAAATGTGCCGTAGCCAGAGCTTGGGTAACAGGGACGGCCAATGGTGAAATTACGGTGAACGATAAGCCGCTGGAAAAGGCTTTTCCTCGCCTCACCCTCCGGCAGATCATCCAGCTTCCCCTTGAGATGGCTGGACTCACCGGCAAGTATTCGATTAACGCGACCGTCTACGGAGGCGGCCCGACCGGTCAAGCCGGCGCGCTCCGTCACGCCATCGCCCGTGCGCTTGTCGTCTTGAGCCCCACGGTACGGACCCCGCTCAAGAAAGAAGGCCTTCTCACCCGCGACTCTCGCGTGAAGGAACGAAAGAAATACGGACAGAAGGGTGCTCGTAAGCGCTTCCAGTACTCCAAGCGCTAAACAGCCGGAGCCAAAGTACGAGAAAGGGAAGGCTCCTTGCCTTCCCTTTTTTGTGCCTACAACCGAACACGCTCAACATCAGCACGACAGGGTGACAGGTCATGTCTAAGAAATTTCGCATCGCGATTGCAGGAGCCAGCGGCTATGCCGGGGCAGAACTCGTCCGCCTGGCCGCCGCGCATCCCTACTTTGACATTGCCGCAGTGACCTCTGAGAAATCAGCCGGCCAATCCGTGGCATCCGTCTTCCCCAACCTCACCGGTGTTGTGCAGCACACCTTCGAAGCGCTGGCTCCCGAGGCCCTGGCCGAACGGGCTGATGCCCTGTTCCTTGCGCTTCCCCATACAAAATCGCAAGAACCGGTTGCCCTCTGCATGAAAGCAGGCAAGCTAGTCGTGGATCTGAGCGCGGACTATCGGCTCAAAAACGTGGCGGCGTATGAACAATGGTATCAGACGCCTCACACTCATCCGGCCCTGCTCCACGAAGCCGTCTACGGTCTACCCGAACTCCATCGAAGCGCCATTGCGAAAGCAAAATTAGTTGCCTCGCCTGGCTGCTACCCGACGGCGGCCATCCTACAGCTAGCGCCGCTCTTTGCGAAAGGACTCGTCCAACTCGACTCCATCGTCATCGATGCGAAATCCGGGATCTCCGGAGCAGGACGAAGCCCGGCCCTGCCCTATCATTTTCCGGAAGCCCATGAATCGTTAGAGCCCTACAAGATCGGCAAGCACCGCCATATTCCTGAGATCGAACAAGAACTCTCCGGCATCATGGGAACGCCCGGTGCGGTCACGATCGCCTTCACCCCGCACCTCGTGCCGATGAATCGGGGAATTCTGAGCACGGCCTATTGCAAGCTGAAGACAGAGATCAAGTTGCCTGAATTGCGGGCCCTGTACCGGGAGTTCTATAAAGGCGAGCGGTTTATTCGCCTCTACGAAGACATTGTTCCGAATCCGCGTTACATCAAAGGGTCAAATTTTTGCGACATTGGTGTCTACGCAGACCAACGCGCCGGATGGGTTGTCACCGTCGCGGCCGTGGATAATCTGGTCAAAGGCGCCGCCGGTCAAGCCATTCAAGCCATGAATTTGATGATGGGACTTCCTGAGGAAACGGGACTCACCGCACCGGGCAGTTACCCGTAACATCGACGCAACCACGTCACATCATTCCGAGCAACCATTCAGCGAGATGACCGCTATGAAAGTACAAGCATCAGGCGTAACCGCGCCGCAGGGATTTGAAGCCGCCGGCATCCATTGCGGCATTAAGAAGCCGGGCATCCTCGACCTGGCGCTCGTGGTATCGACCGTCGCAGGTCCCATCGCAGGGGTCTTCACGAAGAACCGCGTGGTGGCCGCGCCCGTGATTCTCGATCGTCGCCATCTACGGCAGCACCGTGGCCGCGCCATCATCGTCAACAGCGGGAACGCCAATGCCTGCACCGGCGCCAAAGGGCTCCAGGCAGCCGTTGCCATGGCCACTGCCGTGAGCAAGGGCCTGGCGATTCCGGTGAATCAGGTCTTCGTCGGATCGACCGGCGTCATCGGACGGGTGCTTCCGATTGATCGCGTGCAGACCGGCATCCCAACATTGATCGCAAAACTCAGCCGCACCGGCGGACGACAGGCGGCTCAAGCTATTCTCACGACTGACCTACGTCCGAAAACCGTCGTCGTTCAAGGAAGAATCGGCGGCCGGCTCGT
The DNA here is from genome assembly GCF_900403705.1 of Nitrospira lenta. Taxonomy (NCBI): domain Bacteria; kingdom Pseudomonadati; phylum Nitrospirota; class Nitrospiria; order Nitrospirales; family Nitrospiraceae; genus Nitrospira; species Nitrospira lenta. The sequence goes on from NZ_OUNR01000020.1 coordinate 127,283, forward strand.
GACCATCGGAGGCATGGCCAAGGGTTCTGGCATGATCCATCCCAATATGGCCACGATGCTCGGGTACTTAACCACGGATGCCGCCATTGCACCGGCCGCGCTGCAGCGCGCGCTGAAATCGGCGGCCGATCAATCCTTCAACTGCATTACAGTGGACGGCGATACCAGTACGAACGATACGGTTCTCTGCCTGGCCAACGGATTGGCGAAGAACGCGACCATCCAATCAGGCACGAAGCCCTATCGGCAGTTCGAACAACTGCTGACCGAGGCCTCGCAGGCACTGGCCTTGGCCATCTGCCGAGACGGCGAAGGCGTCACGAAGGTCGTCAAAATCGCCGTCGGCGGAGCCAAGACCGTTGCAGCCGCCAAACGAGTGGCCAGCACAATCGCCACCTCCAATTTGGTCAAGACCGCATTGTTCGGAGAAGATGCCAATTGGGGACGCGTGATGGGCGCACTCGGTCGATCCGGCGTTCCCATCAATCCCGACACAGTGACCGTGCGCTTCGACAAGGTCGTCATGGTCAAACAGGGAATGGGCACAGGACTGACCGCTGAACGGAAAATCGCGCAGGTGTTCAAACAGAAGGAATTTACGATTTCGGTCGACCTTGGGCAAGGACAGGCAGCCGCCCACATGTGGACGACCGATTTGTCCTATGACTATGTTCGCATCAACGCAAGCTATCGATCCTGAGCATGGGCCTCACGCCTAACCGCTTGAAAATCAACCGTCGCTATGATAGCGTGCCGAAGATTTAGAGGTGTACGGACAGCTCTGCTCACACCATTGGCGTCAGCAGAAATAATACTTAAATTTAACATCAGCGAAGAAAAGCGCTGCTTGGCTTGAGAATAAGGGGATTCGTTCCCCTCACCCGCACGATGGGTGCTCTGCAAGCCTCGAAGGGAGGTGAAGGCATGGGAGTGGTCGCGATCAAGGAATTGCTGGAAGCAGGCGTGCACTTTGGACACCAGACGAACCGCTGGAATCCAAAGATGAAGAAGTATCTCTTCGGCGAACGCAACGGCATCTACATCATCGACTTGCAACAGACGCTCACGCGGATGGAACAGGCCTATGCCTTCGTCCGGGACACCGTCGCCGCCGGTGAAACCGTCCTCTTTGTCGGCACCAAGCGGCAAGCCGCGGAAATTCTCCAGGAAGAATCAACGCGCGCCAACATGTTCTACGTGAACCAACGCTGGCTCGGCGGCATGCTGACGAACTTCAAAACCATTCGTCTCAGCATCGACAAGATGAAGAAGATGGAAACGACACTGCAGAATCCGACCGAGCATGGCCTGAAGAAAAAAGAAATCATGCTCATGCAGAAGGACATCGTCAAATTGCAGAAGTATCTCTCTGGCATCAAGACCATGCGCGGCCTTCCGGGCGCCATCTTCGTGCTGGATACCCGCATTGAAAAAATCGCCGTGCAGGAAGCGACCCGACTGGGGATCCCCGTCATCGCCATTCTGGACAGCAACTGCGACCCCGACAACATCACCTACCCGATCCCGGGCAATGATGACGCCATTCGCTCCATCAAGCTGATCACCTCGAAGATTGCGGACGCCTGCATCGAAGGCGCGCATATCAAGACGCAGCGCGATGAGGCCGACTTCCAGGCCGCCCCGGCAGCCGGAGGCAAGCCGGCCGCACTGAGCGCGGCTCCGGTCGCATAACGCCTTTCGACAGCCAACTATTTATGACGATCTCTCTCACCGCGTAAGGATAGAGGACCATGGCAGGATCAAGTCAGCTTGTAAAAGAACTTCGGGAAAAAACCGGCGCCGGCATCCTGGATTGCCAGAAGGCGTTGACTGAAAACGGCGACGATGTCGAGAAGGCGATCGACTACCTCCGGCAGAAAGGCCTGGCCGCTGCAGCCAAGAAAGCCGGGCGTGAAACGAATCAGGGGTTGATCCATTCCTATATCCATATGGGAGGAAAAATCGGCGTCCTGATCGAGGTCAATTGCGAAACAGACTTTGTAGCGCGCAACGAAGAGTTTAAAGCCTTCGTGAACGACCTGGCTCTCCAGATCGCCGCCGCAAATCCGTCATACGTAAGACGCGAGGATATCCCCGCAGACCTGGTCGAACGAGAAAAAGCAATTTTCGAAGGACAAGCGAAGGAACTGGGGAAGCCCGCGGCAGCCTTGCCGAAGATCGTGGAAGGCAAGCTGGAAAAGTTCTATCAAGAGAACTGCCTGCTGGAACAAACCTTCATCAAGGACCCAACCGTCACCGTCAAAGACCTGGTGGCGCAGAAGATTTCGAAGATCGGGGAGAACATGAACATTCGCCGGTTCACCCGCTTTCAGTTAGGCCAAGCATGAGTTCTGCGAAATACCGGCGCCTCCTCCTGAAAGTCAGCGGGGAGATGTTGGCCGGTGAGCAGGGCTATGGAATCCAGCCGTCCGTCCTTGAGGGACTGGCGCAGGAAATCGCCTCTGTCGTTGCCATGGATGTCCAAGTTGCCGTCGTCATTGGCGGCGGCAACATATTCCGCGGACTCGCCGCCAGCGCATCTGGGATGGAACGAGCCTCAGCGGACTACATGGGCATGCTCGCCACCGTGATGAATGCCCTCGCCCTCCAGAATGCCCTGGAACGGGTCGGCGTCATCACTCGAGTCCAATCCGCCATCGAAATGCGCCAGCTGGCCGAAGGCTACATCCGCCGGCGGGCCATTCGCCATCTGGAAAAAAACCGCGTCGTGATTTTTGCCGGCGGCACCGGCAACCCCTATTTCTCAACCGATACGGCGGCGGCACTCCGCGCCATGGAAATCGGCGCCCAGGTCATCCTCAAGGGCACCAAAGTCGATGGGATTTACGATGCCGATCCGGTGAAAAACCCATCGGCGAAAAAGTACAGCGAGATCCCGTTTCTGTCGATTCTGAATCAAAACTTAAAAGTCATGGACTCGACGGCCATCAGCCTCTGCATGGACAACAACCTTCCCCTGATCGTGTTCAAGTTGACCGAACAGGGGAACTTCAAGCGGGTCGCACTCGGCGAACCCATCGGCACGCTGGTCACGATCAGCCCGCGCTAGCTCACTACGGAGTACCGCCATGTCGAACGCAGCTGCAGTCAAACAAACTCTGACGACCCACATGGACAATGCCGTGGAGCACCTCAAGCGGGACCTTGCCGGTCTGCGGACAGGCCGGGCCTCGGTAGCGCTCCTGGACAACATTCGGGTCGATTACTACGGCACCATGACGCCGCTCAAACAGATTGCCAATATCTCGACTCCGGAAGCACGGCTCATCACGATCCAGCCCTGGGAACCGCAATTGATTAAAGAAATTGAAAAGTCCCTGGCGAATTCCGGACTGGGCGTAAATCCCTCCAACGACGGCAAAATGATCCGGGTCCCCCTTCCCCCATTGACCGAAGAACGCCGCAAGGAATTGACGAAGATCTGCAAGAAACACGGGGAAGACACCAAAGTACAAATCCGCGGCTTCCGGCGCGATGCGAATGAAGAGTTGAAGAAGCTTCAAAAAGATGCGAAGTTGACCGAAGACGAACTGCGCAAGGGAGAGCAGGAAACCCAAAAGCTCACCGAGCAGTACGGACAGAAAATCGACGACGTGATCAAGAAGAAGGAACAGGAGATCATGGAAGTCTGAGTCAGGCTTCCAGATCTCTCCTCATCGCGTGCCGACTATTTCTACATCCTCTCCGACCTACGCCATCGTCGACCTCTCCGCTCTCACCCATAACCTGACGCAGTTGCGCCGCCTCCTCTCACCCGGATGCGAGGTCATGGCGGTCATCAAGGCAAATGCTTACGGCCACGGCGCCATCGAGGTCGCGCGATCGCTCATCGCCCAGGGAGTGGCCCGTATCGCCGTCGTCTCACTCGACGAGGGCATCGCCATCCGGTCTGCCGGCATCACCGTTCCAGTCGTGCTGTTGGGACCGCTGTTCCCGGATCAGCTCCACGACATCATCGCCCATCGCCTGACACCCGTCATCAGCGACCGCGCGTCGCTCCCAATGCTGACGCAGGCGACGACCTCGCTCGCGACTCCCTACCCGATTCACCTCAAAGTGGAAACAGGCATGGGCCGTCTTGGATTGGCCGCGGACGAGCTATTACGCCTCATCGACTCAGGCCAATTGCCGGCCTCGCTCAGGATCGAAGGAGTGATGACCCATTTCTCCGATTCCGACGGCCCTGAGACCGGCCAAACGGAAGAACAGCTTGCGCGCTTTCAGAGTATCGTAAATAGCCTCACGACCCGCGGCCTTTCGATTCCGCTGATTCATGCCGCGAACAGCGGAGCCGCCGTTCGCTACCCGCGGGCGCACTATTCGATGATTCGGCCCGGCATCATGCTCTACGGCTATCACACCTTGCCGGAATCGATTTCGGCACCCGACCTCAAACCGGTCTTGTCATTACGAAGTTGCATCGCGCAGATGCGCGCCATTCCGGCCGGCTGCCCCGTCAGCTATAACGGAACATTCGTGGCCAAGCGGCCGACGCGTGTCGCCGTGCTCCCGATCGGCTATGCGGACGGATTCAACCGGCGACTCTCTAATCGTGGAGAAGTCCTCGTGCGCGGACAACGCGCCAAGGTCATCGGCCTGGTCTGTATGGATATGGTGATGATCGATGTGACGGAGATTCCAGACGCCTCCGTCGGAGACGAGGTCATCCTAATCGGCCGCCAGGGAACCGATCAGATTACCGCAGCCGATCTGGCAAAATGGACCGGCACCATCGCCTACGAAACGCTGTGCGCCATCGGTCCACGCATCCCACGCCGCTACCAAAACTCCTAGCCCACTCCGCCTCACGCGGCTAGAAATTCACGCGCAGTGAAATCCCGCCCGAATGATAGGTCGTACGATAGAGTCCATTGACCGCTGTCGCCAGGGCGCATCCGCAGCTCACCGTCCGCTGTTCGTAGAGCGAGGCTTGATAGGACAGATCAAATGCCACGGCCTTTGGCTTGATCGGGCCGAACCCAAAATCGCCGCAACGAACGCCGAATATCGTCCCGCCTTCCTTGCACACCAACCCAAATCCCACCGATGGAATATGCACGTCGGCGGACGGAATAGCCGGGTCGAACGTGAGATCAGGAATTTGCGACGGCGAATTCATGTAGCCGGCACGGAGCGCCAGCTCCCACTCCGGCAACGATTCCATCTTCAACCATCGGTACTCGGTCCCGATCATCACGGTATAGGTGCTGCGCCAGTTTTGCGGTTGCGGAATGATAGACCCGTTCGCCAACGCGATATCTAGGTTCCTAACCGATTTCCACCCGACATAGTCCACATCCAATTCCAATTTCCATTCACGTTCGGCGGTCCTCGTCGGCCAGATCGCAATGGCGCCGGTAATAACTTGCGGCAACACAAAGGTCGTCGACGCATCCGAGGTCTTTACCCCGTTGGCTAAAATGCCTCCGTTCAACGGCAACGCCACCTGATTCCGATAGACCACGCCAATATTCGCGATGGGTTTTCCATCGCCGTTCCTCAGAGCGGTGTACAGCAAACTCACGTTGTATCCAACCGCCGTTCCCTTGCCATAGAGTTCCGTTTTTTGTCCTGCGGTACCCAGCACCGACGGTGCCACGGCACCCGTTGAAATGAATTGCTTCTCAAAGTGCCCTTCGCCCAACATATCGGAAAAGGTATAGATGTCGGCGCCGAGGCCGAGCGACAAATCCGGCGTGACTTGATAGGCGATCGTCGGTTTGATATCGATCAGCGGCAATGCAGAAAAGACTGCCTTGAATTGTTGCGGACCGTTGTCCGCATACCGGCTCACTGATCCGAACGGCGAGGTCAGACCGATCCCGACCGTCACCCTGTTCAACCACTCGGCGCCGAAGCCGCCCAAATTCGCCGTGATAAACAGATGCGCCGGCGGCGGCCAGGCCAGACTCCCGTCGCGATTCCCCGTGGCATTGGCTCCGGAGGTGCTCGTGAAACTGGTGGTTCCTCCGGTCAGCATTCCTCCAGCCAGTATTTGCACACCGGGCAACTGTGTCATCCCGGCAGGGTTATAGTGCAACGCGGAAGGATCGTCAGCCTGAGCCGCGTAGGCGTTCCCTTGCCCTGATGCGGACGTCCCCTACCCCTGGATCCTCGGCACCTGAGCCGAGGCCGGAGAAAAAAGACCGCTCGCTAGAACGCCCCCTCCTACGATCACAATTGCCACCACCACCGACAACCACTCGCGCTGCCACACCCCTGCCATCACAACCCTCCGATAGAAAACGGCCGATGAATCATTCCGACCTCGCCTGCCAAAGCTTAGTGAAACCAACGCTCCATGACCGCGCGCAGCTCACCGGCATCAAACGGCTTGAGCAAATAGGCCTGAGCCCCCATCCCGATCGCCTGAACCGCCAGCTCCTGTGATCCGGACGCCGTCATGACGATGATCGGAACCTCTGTGGCCTGCAAGCGAATTTCTCTCACGACATTCAGCCCTTCACTCTGCCCCAGACCGACATCGAGCATCACGCCGGCATACCCGCCCGACTGGACCGCCACACGCGCTTCCTGGCCATCCAGCGCTGCTTCAGGACAATATCCGCTGGCCTTCAACCGGTCGAACAGCCACTGCCGAATGTCCGGATCTTCGTCGGCTACCAGCACGCGCCGCTCCGCGACCGGCGGACTGAGCGGCGTCGTGGGAATTGCCGATCGAAGCGGCAACGTAAAGGATACTTCCGCGCCCCCAGCCGGACAGTTTTTAGCCGCGACGCTTCCGCCTTGCAATTCTACCAGCGTTTTCACGATGGACAACCCCAGCCCAAGCCCCTTGGGTCCGCTTCGCTGTCCATGTTGCACGCGGAAAAACGGATCGAAGATCCGATCGAGATCCTCCGCCGGAATCCCCGGCCCCGTGTCCCTGACCAGAATGCGGACGAACCGCGGACTGGACGATTCGACGGCCACCAAGATCTCACCATCCTCCGGCGTATACTTGACCGCATTCTGGAGCAAATTCACCGCCACCTGAATCAAGCGGTCGCGGTCGGCCCACACCTCGATACCGAGGTCTCGCGCGCTGATCCCCAGTCGTTGCCGCTTGGCGGACGCCAGCGGGCGCAGTTGCTCAATCGCGTCCGTCAGGCAAGACTCCAGGTCCACATCGACCGGATGAACTTCCAGGCGGCCGGCCTCGATCCTGGTCCGATCCAAAAGATCTTCAATCATCCGAATCAGCCGATCGGAATTATCCAGCATACGGAACAGATACCGCTGCTGCTTCTCATTCAGCGGACCGGTAAGCCCATCCAGAAGGTTCTGCACAAACCCCTTGATAGACGTCAGCGGGGTGCGCAGCTCGTGCGAGACATGGGACAAAAACTGCGACCGCACCCGGTCGGCCTGCTCCAGCGCCTCCGTGCGCTCACGAACTTTCAACTCCAATCCGACGTTCCATTCCTCGATCTGCTGATAGGCCGACGCATTATCGAGTGCGATGGCCACTTGATTCGCCAGCGTCGTCATCAGCTCGAGATCGTCCGTCGTCAAGCTCGGCTCGTGCGTCCGGTCCACCGTCAGAATCCCCAGAATGTGGTCTTTGGCCCTCAGCGGAACGATAATCAACGACTTCGTCCGGCTTAGCTCCGCCAACCGCCGATTGATCGGATGGAGCTGCGGCCAGACCGTTTGGATATCCGCGATCAACAGCGGAAGCCCTTGCAGCACCGCCATCCCCTCGGGGCTGTTCCGATCCGTCACCGGCACCTCGCAGTCCTGCGCGTACGCCAAGACTTCATCCGAGGCGCCGATCACGCGCACATGCCGAATGACCGAGCGCAACGGATCGAACGTCGACACCATGGCACGGTCATAATGCAGATCGCGCGTGAGCGTTTCCAACACACGTTCAAGCAGCGTTTCGCGATCCAGCGTCGCGCTGAACAGAAGCCCGGCTTGGTGCAATGCCGTCAATTGCGTCACCTTCCGCCGCAACTCGACTCGCGTCTGCTCCTGCCCTAAATAGGCCTCGCGCAATTCCTCATGCCGCGATTCGACGAACGCGATCTGTTCGCGAATGAGCGCCTCGCGCTGCAAACTTTCCTTGCGCATGCAGCGCTGCATCAGCCATCCGGCCGCCAGGACCGGACTCAATCCGGCAAGCGCCATCTCTGCCGGCCCCACGGCGGACGACAGAACCCGTAGGCCTCCCGCAAGACACAACCCGATCAACCCACTCCACAAAATCCAGTGCGTCTGGCGCCGAGAACCCGGATTGCCCCAGCCATCCCACACTGGTTCCAGCGGTAACGGCCCCCGCTCGGATTCAGCCGAAACGGCATCACACAACACCGGCTCAGGCAGCACCGGCACCGCCGCCGAAGACCGAGACGCACGCCCCCATCGTCTCGCGCCATCGTTCTGCCACCGAATAAGCCACCGGCACCATTCATCGTCGTTGGACACACACGACAGATTCGTCAACGTCGCTGGAGGCAGCCCGTGCACGCGCGACGGAACCGCCGCAAAAATCCCTTGGGCGGACTGACAAACTAGATACGTGCACCGCCGACGGAACGGCCCGAACTGGCGAAGCGTCCGGTCGGAAAACCGCATGGCCAGCGTGGCGGATCCCGGTGTCACGCTGACCACCCGGCATTCGACTGACCCGGAGGCAAACTTGTTTCCGAAGTAGGGAAACATGCCGTAGATCTGTTCAAGCGAGAAGGGCCGCGCCAGGACTTGAATGATGGGCGACATCTTTTCCATCCCGCCCGCAAAAATGAAATTCGGATCGCCGGTCAAGAGTTCGCAGAATTCGTAGAGGTAGGCGGCAAATTCGTAGGAGTAGCTATTCCACGGATTCTTCAGAAACTCCGGCGTCACATGGTAGACCGAATCCTTGATGCGCTGATTCAACAGCACGCACAATTCATCGACGGCCTCTGAACCAGCGCCGTCCCCCCGTTCACGCGTCAGCGTCTTCTCCAAATCGAGAATGACCGCCCGGATGCTCAGGCCGCTCAGATCCCTGATCGTCTGGCCCTGTTCGTCTAACCCGAACGGGCGAAACTCCATCGACGGCCGGTCAAGAATCCTGCGCTCTTTGGGTAAGAGTTCGACCAGCGGCAACACCACCGGCTGGACCCCTTCCAACGACTGAATGGGCATAGCATCCCTCCACTCCCGAAACAGGCCGGAGCCAACGCCGGATATCCGCTTCTAGCGAGGCTAGTATAGGAAGGGAGGCTAGCTGACTTCAAGAGAGAAGATTGCTCGGTGGGAGGAGCGAATCACGCGGAAAGACCGGCCAACAGAGCCGATTCGGCATTCTCTGTCAACCGGCCAGATGGAAGAATCAACCGGCTTACTGCTTCACTCGCCGCTTGAGCTGTTTCTCGATGCTGGCGACCTTGCTGGACAGCCGGCCTTTCGCCGCCTTGCGATAGTCGACCTTGATCGTGCAGGAAATGCGGCCGCAATCTTTGCGCATCCGTTCATAACACTTCTTCACGACGCCAAAGACTTCGTCCCATTCCCCTTCCAACACCGTGCCCATCGGATTGAGCCGGTAATCCACGCCGCTCTTGTCGATAATATCCAGCGACCGGGCCACATACTTCCCGACACTCTCCCCCTTGCCGAGCGGGGACATACTGAATTCAAGCAAGACCATGGTTGCGAGCTCCCTTAGGTGGTTTTGGCAGCCGGTGCCGGGCTGGCAGCCGTCTGCCGAGCGCGCTCGTCCTGCCACACTTTCGGATATTGCACTTTGCCAAGCAGACGGAACCCATCCAGCGCTTCACGCAGCAACGCGCGCCGCTTGTCGGCATCGGGCTCATTGGCCTTCGCCTGCTCGCGGAGATGCCCGAGCCAATCGACAAACGCGGAAAATTCGCTATCGAGAATCCGTTCCAGATCTTCCTTCATGAACCCCGACAAAGCCGGAGCTACCCCGCTGCTGCTGATCGCGACCCGGGCATGCCCGGACGCCACCACCGCCGGCATCGTGACACTGGACAACTCCGGCATATCCGTCGACCACAAAAGAAATCCTTTTTCACGCGCCTTCGCCAAGAGCATCTTGGCAAATTCCCGATCTCCGCGAATCGTATTCAAGACCAAGATCGTATGCTCCAGATCGGTCTCACGAAAATGCCGTCCGCGATGAATCACTTTTGCGGACGCGGCCAGAAGCTTCAACGTTTCATGCAGCATCGGACTGATCACCGTCACCCGGGCACCCGCTTCGAGCAATCGCTCCGACTTCTCCGCCGCTTCCTCATCGCCGCCGATCACCAGGACGGAAAAGCCCTTTACATCGAGCACTAAGGGAAAACCAGAATTGGGAGCCATCGCATGTTCCTCCATACCGCACAGAGTGTAACTGGCCGCCATCATACAATAGCGTCTTCCTGGCCGTAAACCATGCCCTCCCCTTTTCTGGATGACCTGTCTATAATGCGGCCCTCGTTACGCATGTGGAGGATACATGGCCGGAATGTCAGGACAAGCACTCGGAATGGCAGGCACCATCATCGGCCTGGCGGCGCTCGCCGCCTGGCTCGGACTCGCCCATAGTTGCGATCCCGCTACCGGAGAACCCGTCGTCGCAGGGCGTGTCACCATCGCCCCGAATCTGGCCGATCAGGTCAAACCCACCGACGTGCTCTTCGTCATCGTCAAGCGCCCCCAGGGCCCGCCTCGGCCCATTGCCGCCAAGCGCATCGACCATCCGACATTCCCGGCCTCCTTTGAAATCACCAACGCCGATGTCATGGTAGAAGGCTCGGAACTGCGTGGCATGGTGGATATCGTGGCCCGGCTCGATCGCGACGGCCAGGCCGGACCGGCCCAGCCCGGCGACATCGAAGGACGCTACGCCAAAAATCCCACCCTCCCAGGCGGGCGCGACTTCGAGATAGTCCTGGATTCGGTGAAGTAGCGGGGGAAAGTCCTGAGTGATCAGGGCCTGAAGTCTAACCACCCGACACTCACGGGATGCTCAAAAAGCTTTCCCGCAAGGCCGCAGTGAGTGAAGGACCGAGGCGTACCCTCTGGGGTACGTTGAGGGTCTGAACGATGCGAGAACGCAGCGGGGGAGCTTTTTCAGCATCCCGCCTAAGTCTCGGCGGGATCGGCGTCCAACTCCATATTCCAATACAGATAGTCCCGCCAGCTTTCCGGCGTATTGCGGATCCCGATCGTAATCGTAATCACCGGGCTCCAGCGGGGCTTCACCGGTTTCTTCTTCAGCTTCATCCCGGCTTCGTCCGGCGTCCGCCCGCTCTTCCGATTATTACAGCGCCAGCAGGCCGTGGTGATATTCTCCCACGTCTTCTTCCCGCCCTTGGCAATCGGAATCACGTGGTCGAAGGTCAACTCTTCCGTGCGAAACTTCCGATTGCAATATTGGCACGTGTAGCCATCGCGCGTAAAAATATTGATACGGGAAAACTTCACCGCGCGGTAGCTGTCTTTCAGCCGCACCAGCTTGAGCAGTCGCATCACCGCAGGGAGTTTGATCGAGAGGGAGATACCGTGGATTTCGCGGTCGTAGACTTCGAGGACTTCGACTTTACCCTGCCAGAGCAGAGCAATGGCCTTTTGCCAGTGAACCACGCGCAGCGGTTCGTACGTCGAGTTGAGCAGGAGAGTCATTTCCATGCAGCAACCTCATTCCCTACCCTGGCTCCTCTCTAAGAGGGCATCCAGTTCATCAAGGGCGTCGTACATATTTGTATGCCATAGGCCCCGCCCGAAATCAAGCAACCCCACATCCATCGCCCATCTAGACGCCGCTATCAGTTTTTTGGGAAACTGCCCGCATGAAAGAATTCGTCACCGTAGCCGCGCTCACCGACGTTCCGCCGGGAGTTACCAAGACCGTGGACGTTCAGGGTATTTGGATCGCACTCAGCAATGTCGACGGCACACTCTTCGCCGTCGATAATACCTGTCCGCATGCCGGCGGACCGCTCGGAGAGGGAAAGCTAAAGGACAGTATTATTGAATGCCCCTGGCACGGCTGGAAGTTCGACCTGAGAACCGGCCAGCGTGTGAATAATCCGAACTTCACCGTAGCCTGCTGCGACGTCCGCGTCGTCGACGGGCAGATTCAGATCAAACTCCCGGAACATTTAGAGTAGCCCACACCCTATTCCGTCAACTCGCCGTCAGTCACCGAGAATCAGATACCGGCGTCATGAACCATTGTGCCTGAGTTCTTTCTTCGAACAGCCTCGCTCTCGCAACATCGCCCCATGCATTCCCTCGCTCAGGCCGCGATCACGCACGTTGATTCCTACCATCGCTTCCCATCTGGACTATTCCAGCAACTGCGTTGACCCCACCCCGATCCGGCGATACAGTTTGGCTACCGAAGGAGAGATGATGCTGAAACGCACTTTGATTTTGCTGGTCCTTGCTCTTATTCAATTCAGCTTGGGTTGTGAACAAGGGGTCTACCCCTACAATCCGGTTACTCTCGACAACTCGGCCCGAGAGCGTCTGGAACGGGACAAGCGTGAGTTTATCCAGATCGAGGATCTCAAGCTCGGAGATGGTCCCTTGGCTGTCTGGGGACGAAGAATTAAAGCCGACCTCGAAGTCCGGTACGCTGACGGCACCGTTGTGTATCGCGGTCCCATATTGGACTATGTCGGTTTCCTCGGTGACGTTTCCATCCATAACAGCGGCAATGAAGCCGGACTGCTGTCTCTCAGTCAACGAGGCATTGTATTGGGAATGAATGGTATGGCCGTTGGCGGAAAACGACGGATCACCATTCATCCCAGGCTGGCCTGTGATAGTTCCACCCCTGATGACGAACTCCCTCCCAATGCCGGTTGTCTCTTGATCCCAGAAACCCGTCAGCAACGAATTTGGGTTAGAAAGCAGCCCTTGATTGTTGAGGCTGTGTTGACCGAATCGTGCCTGCCCGTTAGTTTCAGAGCCCTGAAGATGGGCGGAGGCTATGCCATTGATATTATCGTCGGTTGCCGTGGCTTGGCTGAACCAGGAAGAGACCCCACTGCCCCCCTCTGGCATATCTACTAAAGCTCTGCCACCGTGATTGGGCAATTTGAAGGAATAAAAGGGCTCAGGAGTCTTTATGTCACGTAGCAGGCAGCGGCCAGATTCAGATCAAATTCCTGGAGGGCCTGTCATCGGCGGCATCGGCGGCGCGCCAGGCAAGGGCGGAGCAGGAGTCTGCGGCCGGTCGGATTCCGGTGGCATCGGGGTCACGCCATCGGCAGGGACGGATGCCGCGTTGACCTTCTTCTTCCCCAAATGCGCGTGCCAGATGAATTCCCGCTCGAACCATTGGCCGTTCACACTCTGATCGCGCAACTGGAGGCGAATCTCGTAGATATCCCCTTCCACCTGTTTGACGCGCCACTCACCGAGCCGAACCCCTTGCCCCCGCTCCTTCATGGAGCGGACATGTTCGTTCATCGCTTGAAGAATCGTCGGAAACCCAATGGCCTGATGCGTCTGCACCATAGCCAGCGCTTCGGCGGCCTGCTTGTCCGCCATCGGATTGAGGGAGGGCGGCTTGGTGACAAAATAGTACAGCCCGCCAAACACGAGCACGGCCACCACCGCATAGTGGAGGGTTCTCACCAGGGACGAGGATTCCGGCGCGGCTGAGGACGGAGACGGATCAGTGCTCATAGTTCAGGGCTCAATTCCATACGAGAGGGTGACCGGCAGACCGGCAAACAGGCATCGCGGGCATCTTAGGAAGCGCTTGGATGGTTGTCAATGGACGATCCCGCGCGCGACGCTGTCCGCTTGTCTGACGAAAAGCCGGTGTGCTACAAGTAATGCGGCACCGTCGTCACTCGAATCACCAAGAGCGCCTCGCATGAAATTCTTTTTGTACGGAGACAATCTCAATCTCACCCAACTCAAGCGCCGGGCGCCGGAGCATCAGTTCCTCTATCTGGCCACGCTGGGCGATCACACCATCAAGTTCTGCCGATGGTCGGCACAGTGGCGCTGCGGACTCTCCAGCATCGCGCCGTCTCCCGGTGAAAAAGTCTGGGGCGCGGTCTTCGAACTGACCGACGAGGACCTGAAGATTATGGATGAGTTTGAACAGGATGTGCCGCCGGGCGCCTACCGGCACCTGCAGATTACGGTCTTGAATGAAGCCGGCGAAAAGGAACTCGTGACGACCTACGCCGCCAATCCCATCGGAAAGTTCAAACCGAAAGACCACTACCTCGACTGGGTCATCAAAGGACTCAAACAGTGGAAATTGCCGGAGGAAGCCGTCGAACAGTGGCACGCCTACCGGCCTTCGTAGGCCGCGCGACGCACGCGCAGCATTCATCCATCACCTACTCTTACTGAGGACACTATGCCAAAGCCAAAGCATCATATTCTCGTCTGCACCAACTCCCGTCCTCCAGGTCACCCCAAGCCTTCGTGCGGCAGCGCCGGAGCTGCGCAGCTGCTCATGGCCTTCAACATGGGGCTCATGCAACGCGGCGTGCAACCGGGCCAGGTCCTCGTGAGCGCCACCGGATGCCTGGGGCCCTGCGAACAGGGTCCGACCGTCGTCGTCTACCCGGACAACACCTGGTATTCGAAAGTGACCGAAGCCGATGTCGCCGTCATCCTCGATGAGCATATCGCCAAGGGCACGCCGGCCGAGAAGCTGAACCCCGACGCGGTCTGGAAATAATTTCCGACGAGTGAATTATGGCCAGTGCGACCCATCATGAACACAAACACCATGCACCCCGCTCTATCGGGTGCATGGTCATTACCTGCAGCGATACCCGTACGCCCGAGACGGATGCGAGCGGCCAGCTCATTCAGAAGTTGCTCAAGGAACAGGGCCACAGCATCGCCGCCTACCATCTGGTGAAAGACGAACCGGCGCAGATCACCGCGCGGATCACCGAAGGCATCGCCAACGAATCCGTCCAGGCCATCATCGTCAACGGCGGCACCGGAATCTCTCGTCGGGATTCGACGTTTGAAGCAGTGGATGCGATGCTGGAGAAACGGCTGGATGGATTCGGCGAAGTCTTTCGCTATCTGACCTATCAGGAGATCGGCTCACCGGCCATCATGAGCCGGGCTACCGCCGGCATCATCAAAGGCCGCGTCCTCTTCTCTACCCCAGGATCAGAAAATGCCGTCCGCCTGGCGATGGAGAAGCTGATCCTCCCCGAACTCGGACATCTGGTCAAAGAACTCACGAAATAATGGGCGGCTTGACGTTTTCCGTCGCTACTTTCTCAGGTAGTCTTCGACTGAGAACCCTGCGTCTTTCAGAATTCTAACCGCGAGCCCCCGTCCCACATCACAGCCCGTATGAACCGGAATAGTTACGGAGATATTTCGTTCTGAGTGCCGGAGCGTGAGATGACTGCCTGATTGGCGGTCTTCTGTAAACCCGTGGGATTTGAGGAAGCGGATAAGATCGTGCGCCGTAACCTGCGGCATTCTGCCCATTAGGGCACCGCCACCGTCAGCTCTTCGACGTGAACGAGTTTTTCATTTTGCGGAATCGACTGGCCAGTCGCAAGAAGCGATTGAAGATGTTGCTGGATGGCTTCACGTATATTGCGCTTGGCAGCCTCAATGGTCTTCCCATTGCTGAAACAACCTGGCAAGGTAGGACTGTAGGCCATGTAGCCCTCGTCTTCCGCTTCTTTCTCGACCACAATT
This sequence comes from Nitrospira lenta, assembly GCF_900403705.1. NCBI lineage: Bacteria > Pseudomonadati > Nitrospirota > Nitrospiria > Nitrospirales > Nitrospiraceae > Nitrospira > Nitrospira lenta. The sequence continues at coordinate 142,958 of NZ_OUNR01000020.1, forward strand.
TCAAAAGTGTAATACGTCATGGCTAACCCCGTGGGCGGAGTATAGCACATTGGGCATCTCCGCCTAGACTTTCGATATGAGCGAGAAAACGCCGTCCGCCTAGCGATGGAGAAGCTGATCCTCCCCGAACTCGGACACCTCGTCAAAGAACTCAGCAAGTAGAATCAGCGTTCAGCCCTCAGTTTTGGAGCGACCAGAATACTCAGTTCTAACCCACGAGCCAGCTGAGCAACGACGATCGTCACCACAGGATGTTCAAAACGGTCCTCCAGCAAGGCCGCAGGAGAATCAAAACCGGAGGCGTACCCTCTCGGGTACGTTGAGGATTTTGATGAGCCGAGAACGAAGCTGGAGGCCGTTTTCAACATCCGTCTAATCTTGAGAAATCTTCGGTTCAGAATACCTCTGCCCAGGCGCAATGCTTGATTGGGCATACCGTTTATAGAACCTCATCACATCCCGCACCGAGACGACGCCGACAATCTCTCCGCCTTTCGTCACGGCCAGATGACGCACACCAAGGTCACTCATCATGTCTTCCGCATCATGGACCGACTCACTTCCCTCGATCGTGCACAGGGGCGTCGTCATGATCTTCTCGACTGTCAGCCGGCCGAGAGGCTTTCCGGCCGCCACCGCCCGGCGGACAATATCCGTGTCCGTCACAATGCCCACCAGCTGCTTGCCCTTCTTCACCAGCAGCGACCCGACTCGGGCCGTCCGCATCTTCTTCGCCGCACTCACAACCGACACCGCCGGCCCGACCGTGTGGGGATGTTTGCTCATGATCTTGGATACGGTAGACATGATGTCCCTCCTCTCGTTGATGGGATCGAGTGGACAGAACGCCGGCCGCGCTCATTCGGCTTTGATTTAGCGTAACACAATGAGAAGGGAGCACTCAAAACAGTCGAAACGAGAGGGATGAGAGATGCGAGCCTGAAAACTAGCTTCGCCTCTATAATTCAGAAGCTACGTCTGTTCAAAATGGCCTTCCGGCGAGGCCGCAGGCGAGAAACGACCGGAGGCGTAACATTCCTCACCCACCCGCCCCAAGCTGCCAGAGCAGCTTCTTCCCGAAGGACTACGTTGAGGATGCTTTCGAGGAGAGAACGCAACCGCGGAACGGCGCGTCTCAGCGCGCCGGGGCTGGGTGGGTACAAAATGAAGCCGTTTTCAGCATCCTCACACTGTCAGTACTATCTTCCCAAAGACCTTTCGGCTCAACATCTGCTCCTGCGCCGCTCTCGCTTCACTGAGCGGATAGGTGCGATCAATGACCGAGATCAGCCGCGTCTGGCCCATCAACTCAGCCACCTTCACCAGTTCAGCCCTGGTACCCATGTAGGAGCCTTTGATCGTGTACTGGCGGGAATAGACATACCGAAGATCCACCTTCACCTCCGCGCCCGTCGTCGCGCCACAGGTAATCAAGCGCCCGCCTTTCGCCAGCGAGGCTAGACAGCTCTCCCATACCTCCGGGCCGATGTGTTCGATTACCACATCCACACCATGGCCTTCAGTCAGGAGCTTCACGCGATCCGCCACTTTCTCCTTCGTGTGATTGATGACTGCATCGGCGCCGAGCACCACGGCCTTGGGAATCTTATCGTCCGATCCGACCGTCGTGATCACGCGTGCGCCGGCGAGCTTGGCCATTTGAATCGCCATGGTCCCGACGCCGCTCCCTCCGCCCATGATCAACACCGTCTCGCCATGCTGGAGACCCGCCTGGGCGAACAACATATGCGACGCGGTCACCGAGACGAGGGGAAAGGCCGCCGCCTGTTCGAATGAAAGATTCTCAGGGATGGGCAGCACGTTGCGGAACGGCACCTTCACATACTCGGCATAGCCGCCGTGCATCATCGCCCCCAGCAAGCTGTAGGAACGGCAGAAATTGTCCCGCCCCGCCAAACACTGCGCGCACTTCCAACAGCTGATCCCGGGCGAAATAAACACGCGCTGTCCGACCGTCACCAGATCGGCCTGCGCGCCGACTTGCTCCACGATCCCCGCCACGTCCGACCCTGACACATGTGGCATCGGCATGGGATACGCCGGATTCCCCTGCCTGATCCAAATATCGAGATGGTTCAATGCGCAGGCTTTGACCTTAACCAGCACCTCATCTGGGCCGATCGTCGGCGTCGGCAGCTCTTCATACACCAACTTATCCGGGCCACCATGCGCACGAAACAGAACAGCTTTCATATTCAGCTCCTTGCTAGACCACACCCTACCCTATAGAACTAGATCGGAAATAACCCGCAGAATCTTGAGGAAACGAACGGGACTAATGTGTTTGGGAAGAAGTCCCATCACACAGGCTGATCAAAACGTCATGTCACAAGGCCGCAGGGAGCCGTACGACTGAGAACGCAGTGAGATGGCGTTTTCATCAGCCTGCTAAAACTTCAGCTCGCCTTCCACCACCATCACACACTCCCCCCCAACCTTTACCTCTTGAATGACTCCGTCGCCCGAATCCACCTGGATCAGAATCCGTGAGGGCCGCTCGATCTCATAGCCCTGCTCCGAGACAATCTCGGCCGTCGGCTTCACATCGACAATGCGGTGATGCACCAGATAGGCCCCGAGCGCGCCGCTCGCACTACCGGTGGCGGGATCTTCAAGAATGCCGATGGCCGGGGCAAACATGCGGGTATGGACCGTCGAATCGGGCTCGACGGTGACCGTCGTGAAGACCATGATACCGTTGGCGCCGAAGCGGCCGCAGAAATCAGTAATGGCAGAGGGATCGGGATTGATTGATCGGATCGCCGTCAGCGTCCGGATCGGCAGAATCAGGACCGGCAATCCGGTCGAGACCACTTCAATCGGCGACTTGGCCTCGGCGACGGCGTACTTCGGAAGCCCGAGCGAAATAGCCAGCTTGTAGAAATCTTCCTCGTCCTCCACCGTATCGAGAAACTCCGGCTTCGGCTGCGACATCACCACATGCTCAATCTGCTTCCCCACCCCGCGCAATTCCACCGGAAACAAACCGATGTTGCACTCGTAGAGCAGGCGAGTGACCGCACCGGTGAGCGGCACGCGCCCGAGCTGCGCCAGCAGATAAAACGTGCCGATGACCGGATGGCCGGCAAAGGGCAGCTCCTGCGTCGGCGTAAAAATTCGCAATCGAACCACCGCCGCCTGATCGGTCGGAGGGAAGACAAAGACCGTCTCGGAGAGATTCATCTCCCGGGCGATCTGCTGGAGCTGATCGTCGGAAAGCCCGTCGGCATCAGGAAACACGGCCACAGGATTGCCGCCGAAAGGCTCGGAGGTAAAGACGTCGGCTTGGTAGAACTTCAGCGAGCGGCGATCAGGCATACTGCCCCCTCTCACCCATTAGGCAGGCCGTTGGAGTGCTTCATACGCCTGCGTCATCGGATTGCGCACATAATTCTCGATATAATTTTGCAACGAGCCATTCCGGTACAACTGCTCGTTGGCAAACCTGGTATCCACCTTATGCAGCACTTTCACCTTCACCCCGGTCTTTTCCGTGAACTGTTCCAGCGTCACGCCGGTGATGTCGCTATAGGGCCCACGGCCCGACTGCATGATGCACTTCGGCACGTGGATCACCTTCTCGGTGGTGAGCCGCCGGGCGATGTCATCGAACGTGAGCAACACCGTGCAATCAGAATCTCCGCTCAGCATGGTATTCGGCACATAGAGCACCCGGGCCTTGTTCTTCCGGTACATCGAGAGAATCTTCGAGACGCTCCAGCCCGTGACCAGCGTATCCTTCTTCTCCAATTCGAGCGAATCGAAAAGGCTGACGATCCGTTTTCTGCTCAGAAAAGCCGTGATGTAGGCCTCGGTATGGATCGTCTGCAAGTTCGGCAACGCCGCATCGTAAATCCGCAGCGCTTCCTCCGCTAGATGCTTCCGGCCCTGCCGCATGAGGCCGGCCGTCTCCTCCTTCAGGCCGCGCACCGGCGTGAGCGTGCCCATCCAGAGCACGCACTTCTGATTGATCTTGGAAATCTCCACCGCATCCTTCGACATCGTGTTGGCGTCGAACCCATAGAAATTCGCCGACGAGACCGCCGGGCCGTCGAGCACCTTCATCAGATGCTTGACCGAAGGCGCATGCGGCATGAGGCGCTGGCGATAGTCGCTCAGCGTGATGACGGAGAGCTCAAAATTGATCCGGCCGGGATACTGCGCAACCAACTGATGGATCTTCGGGACATGGACAAAGCCGACGGTAAAGAACTGGATGCTCTTGTCCGTATACTTGAGAAAGTCCTCGACCCACTCCATCGCCTTGGGATGGAGAAAGAGATCGGTCCATTCCATGAACTCGTTCCCGCCCAGACACCAGAACTGTTTCGGGTCCGTCGGTTTCTTGCTGATGTAATCGAGGATAAACTTCCAATCCGCATCGGTGGTCTTCGGCGGGTCGAGCGTTTCGCGGTAGGAGTGGTCCAGCTCGTAGCAGAACTCGCACTTCACCGGGCAATCGCGCCCGAGACTGAGCGGGATCTTCCCCGCGTCCATCTCACGACGCAATACATCGCGATAATCGTTCTTGGTAAAAATCGGAGCGGCCTGAAGCATCGGGAGGGGCATTGGCATTGATTGACGACCTTGCTCCAGCTAAAGTAAGAGAATGACTGACGAGGCAATCCCTAAAGAAATCGCCCGCGCACTGGAGGTCCTTGGGCTCACCCTCCCCGTCACCACCGAAGACCTGGAACGGGCCAAGCGCGTGCAGCTCTATACCTGGAACCCCGCTCGCTACGCGAATCTGACGAACAATCCTAAGAAGTACATGGAAGCCTACAAGAAGGCCGAAGAGATGACCTCACTCGTCGAAGCCTCGTATGCGCTCCTCTGCGCGGTGCTCGTGCCGGATGATACTCCAGACAATTCCTCCCCTTTGTAAGGGGAGGAAAGGTGGGGTAGAAATCCGGTCTCTACCTCCCCTGCCCCCTCCTTATAAAGGAGGGCAACCTCACCCCACGTCATGAGACGTCACCCGGCTCATTCCATCCTCGCCCTCTGATTGAGAAACCGGCCAAGTGACAAGGCCTGACACACCTTCCGCCGCGCCGACCGCAACCTGCTGCTTGGCGTAGATTTGCGGCAGCTTGTTCGTGCCGAACTTGGAGATGTAGAGGAACACGTGCTCGCGGGAGTTCACGCGCACCGCCCAGGGCTGGAAATCGTTTTTGTAGAACTCTTCGCACATCTGCATCGCGTCGAGGCACGACAGGGTGCTCGGCTCGTTCAGCGTGTAGTAGTAGTCCAGCGGCAGGTCGTACTCCTCCTGCTTGTGAATCGTGATGCCGAACTTCTCCGGGTTGCGCACCATCGGCGTGTGCCGGTAGGCCACGAAGTAGAAGAGTTCGACGGAATGAATCACCGGCTGGTTATCGATAACGAACTGCCGCGTCTCCAGCGCCTCGTCCTTCGTCTCGCCGGGGAAACCGTAGAAAGCCATCACATGGTTCCAGATCCCCGCCTTCGAAGCCTGGTGGAGATTATTCTGAATCACGCTCTTCTTCGCATGCTTGTCCATGAGATTCAGCACGCGCTCGTTCGCCGACTCCATCCCGTAGTAGAGCGTGCAGCAACCGGCCTTCGCCGCCAGATCCCAGACCGCCTGATCCTGTAGCGTTTCTTCAAAGCGGATGAGCGTCGTCCACTTGATCCCGGTATTCTGCTCCACCAGCAGCTGCGACACTTTCTTGAACAGCGCCGGCGGATAGGATTCGTCGCTGAAGAGGAAGTGTTTGCACTGGTACTTGTCGCGCAGCGCCGTCACCTGCTCGATCACATGTTGCGCCGTCATCCCGCGGTATTGATCGAAGTAGCCCTGCCCGTGATCGCAGAATGTGCAGCGCCCCCAGTAGCAGCCGCGCGTCGCCAGATAGGGAATGATCCGCTCCGGGACAAAATAGTGATCCAGCGGCAGGCCGTCGAAATCCGGCAGCGGCAGCGCCGCCGTCTTCTCCGTATAGACTTCCTTGCTCTGCTTCACGCCGTCGGCATGGCGATACATCAGATTCGGCACCGACTCCAGCGCCCGCTGACCGTTCAACGCCTCGATATACCAGAGCAGCGCATGCTCGCCTTCGTAGAGAATCGCCGCGTCGAACACATCAGTGAAAAACCGCTCGTGATGCGGCAGCTCTTCCTGCAACCGCGTGATGACGTTTCCCCCGACCACCACCTTGATGTGCGGGAACGTCTCCTTGATCATTTTGCAAAAGGTCATGCCCGCCAGCAGTTGCATCTGCGTGCCGATGGAGATGCCGACCACATCCGGCTTCTCTTTACTCACGGACGGCAGCACGAGCTGATTGCAGATATCACGATAGACATTCACCTGCTCGTCGTCGAGACAGGCAAAGACTTCCTTGGATACGCCCGGACGATAGCCCAGGTTGCTTTCCATCGGATAGAAGACGAGCGAGGCCGGATAGTAGGCGGCGGAGATGTACTGCATCGCCTCACGGAAGGTATTGAGCGCCAGCTCCAGCGTCTCGGCTTCGTAGAACCGTTCGCCGCGCACGACCAGCTTGGCATCCTCCGCCCGCTCGGCCAGGTCAAACACATCCACCGCATAAGCCTGCTCGATGACCGCCTTCTGATCCGTCTCCCGGTCCGTGAGCGTCCCGGCCTTTTCTTTGTCTTGCAGCGGCTTGAGCTGCATGCCGAGCCTGGCCTTCACCCAGATCAGAAACTCCATCGTGAAGAAGTGATCGTACATCTCGATGTTGATGTCCCGCTGCACGACCGTATGACCGGCCTCCCGCAGCACCGCCGTCAGCGACGGCAGCGCCAAATAGGGCGCCGTCGGCACCCACTCGGGCGGAAACAGCAGCATCACCTTCGAAGTCTTCCGATCCTCTTTCTTGATCGGAGACAAACCGTCTATCTGGACGAGTCCGGAGCTACTCATATGTTCTTTCTATTTCCCTGCTCATCACGCGTCACTTTCATTCTTCCCCCTCCTTTGTAAGGAGGGGAAGGGGAGGTAGAAGACTCAGACCTCTACCCCACCTCACCTCCCCTTACAAAGGGGAGGAATTTTGGGACCAGCTCAACTATCTCGTCGCTAGCCTCTCGCCTTCGGCCCCTTTCCCGTCCCTCTTCCCACCGGAGAGAGGTGAAGGTGAGGGGCATCACATTTTCCCAGCCAACGTCGGCGTATGCCCCGCAATCTTGGCGGCTTGATATTGCAGATCCCGCAACTTCTCCAGCCCGAACTTCGCGATATAGAGAAAAATAAATTCCCTGATATAGAGCCGCAGGTCCCAGCCCGCGTAATGGTTCTGTTCGAATTGCTGAAACACCCGCTCGGCCTCTTCGATGCTCATCCCGTTCTTCACCGTGTAGTAGTAGTCGAGCGCCAGATCCCACTCGGGGTTCTTGTAGGCCGTCACGCCCCACTTTTCCGGATGCTTCGCCACCGGGTTATGCCGGCCCAGGTCAAACGTGCCGAACCCTAGCGAATGCACATAGTCCTTGTTCTGCTCCAGGAACTCCACCGACGACCAGGCCTCTTCCTTCGTCTCGCCGGGAAAACCGAAGAAGCCCATGCAGTGGTTCCAGATACCGGCCTCCGCCGTGCGCTTGAGATGCTCGGTCATAATGGCGGTCGTCGTCGCCTTGTCCATCAGCTTCAGCACCCGCTCGTTCCCCGACTCGTAGCCGAAGTGGAGATAGCGGCAGCCCGAGTCCTTCGCATCCTGCCAGACTTGATCTTCCAACAGGCTCTTCTCGAACCGCATGTGCGTCGTCCAGGTGATGTCCATCCTGGTATCGATCAGCCCACGCGCCAGCTTGCGGAACAAAGCCGGCGGATACGACTCGTCGGTAAAATGGAAATGCTTCGCCCCGTACTTGTCGCGCAGATGCTGGATCTCCCCGAGAATGTCCTGAATCTTCTTACTCCGGTATCCGGCGGTATAGCCCTCGCCATGGTCGCAGAACTCGCAGCGACCCCAGTAGCAGCCGCGCGTCGCCAGATAAGGCAGAATCTTCGTCGGGACAAAATATTTGTCCAGCAACAGGCCGTCGAAGTCCGGCGGCGGCAGCGCATGCATGTCTTCGGCAAAACTCGTCTCCGACGTATGCACGCCGGTCTCGTCCTTATAGATCGTATTCGGCACATCGGCCAGGCTCCGCTTCGCCCCCACTGCCGAGACGAGTTGGACAAAGGCCGTCTCCCCTTCATAGACCACGGCACTGTCGAAGTATTGGAACAGCGGCGACTGCGGTAGCACATCGCGCAGGCGCGTCACCGTATTGCCGCCGATCGTCACATGGATGTTAGGGAAGTGCTGCTTGATGAGGGCACAGAAGGTCATGGTGGAGAACATCTGCTGCTGCAACACGATCGAGATGCCGATCACGTCCGGCTGAGCCTGCTCGATCGCCGGCTTCACCAGATGCTCGAACACGTCGCGGTAGATATTCACCTGGGTATCGTTCACCGCGTCGATGACTTCGGACGACACGAAGACCTTATAGGACAGATCCGTCTCCATCGGCGGCATGCAGATCCGTGCCGGAGCATAGACCATCGAAATGACTGACGTCACTTCTCGGAACACTTGAATGGCCCACTCTAACTGATCGATTTCGTAGAACACTTCCCCGCGAATAATCGCCTTCGCCTTCTCCGCCTTCTTGATCAATTCATCGATCCGCTGCCGAGTCACATCGCAGAGCGCCAACTGCAAATCCATCTCGTTGGCGTCCAGATCCCGCTTCTTGGAAAGCTTGCGGAGCCGGTCGAGCTGTTGCGGCACCCGGCGCAGGACTTTCTTCAAAAAGTCCTCGCTGAAGTACCAGTCCCACATTTCGAGGTTGATGTCTTTTTGGATGACGGTATGACCGGCCTGACGGAGGACGGCGGTGAGGGAGGGAAGGCTCAAATAGGGTTCGGAGGGAAACCAGTCCGGCGGGAAGATCAGCATGACCTTCATCTTCCTGCCGCTGGAAGCTTCGAAACTTTGACGATTCAACAAAATGAGTTCTTTGGAGGCGCGTTCACCCTTGGAATACTCTATTTTCATGGAACTCTGGTCCTTCTTCTGCCCGGCCGAGAAGAGACAGAAATAGTCAGAAAGCCAACGGGTTACAACGGAAACGTATTGTACGGGGGAGGAAGATTGAGATGCAAGAGCGGGAAGAGGCAGCTTGAAACTTCAGAAGAGTAATCGACAAAACCCAGGATGCTCAAAACGGCATCCCGCTAGGCCGCAGGTAAGTCAAAACCGGAGGCGTACCCTTGGGGTACGTTGAGGATTTTGGCGAGCCGAGAACGACGCGAGAGGTCGTTTTCAGCTTCCTGGTTGGAAGCCCGCTCGCCCTTCGATGACTCAATGCGCATATGGATCTGGTCCTTCCATCGCCCGGCTGCGAAGCGACCCGAATCATTCAAAAAGCCAAGGGGTTAGCTTGGAGAATAGGCATTGTACGAGGGGGGAAGATTCAGATGCAAGAGTGGGCGACGGAGTGGCCAGATAGTCCTTTGTGCTCGCTGAGGCCCCACGGTGTAGCGGAGGTCCCTCAATGCGCGCAATGAAGGACTATCTGACCACTCCTAAAAGAGAAAAAAGAGAGGCCCGAGGAATCAAGGCGGCTCCCCGTTTACGAAGCGTGGTTAGAGGATGCTCAAAAAGTCTGTCAGCAAGGCCGCTGGCGGGATTCTTCGCCATCCTGATTTGGAGACCCGCTCGCCCTTAGACAACTCAATACGCATGAAGGAGACTTCTCATCTATCGCACCGGCATTCGGAAGCCGAAAGAATACTAGGAGGGTTAATGCTTCAGCTTGGGTATCGCATGAGGGCGGAAGAAAGAGATGCAATAGTGGGCCGTCAGCTAGATTCGCTTGAACTGGACTTGCCTGGATACCAGATACGTCGTCAACACTTAGCGCCGCAACTCCTGACAGGCGGAAACGCAGCCCCTACAGTCATCCAGGCAACAAGCGCCTCCTTTCCTCTTGGAAAGCAGGAAAAGCCAGACCGCATATTTCCACAAGATAGACCCTCGATGGGCTAAAAACGTAGAATGTCATGGGCTTACTGCATATCAGAATACAGGGAACATCTAACATGGCTGAACAAGCGTCGCGGTACGGAAAAGAGTTTCAGGAAATTGCTCACTGCGGTGGTCAATTCACAGTAACGATCGAAACTGACGAAAATAACCGCCGCGGCATAGCATTTGGAATTCGCAACTCTCGACCAAATCCGGCAGGCCACTTCGGAGTTTACGCCATTCCCCAAGGGGTACCCGTTGGTACAATCCAGTTGGGCGGAATAGGTCAACCTTGTAATCCAGCTCCCCTATCTGACTGCCTCCCAATATTCATTGGATCAGACAGCCACGGAATGTACGGTCACCAATGTGAAAGCTGTAAGCAATATTGGAGGTCAAAGGGAGCACCATCACACTGGCGAATGACTTGCCCGTATTGTGGCCTTAGGGCGGAATGTCACTCATTTCTGACTGAAGGCCAGAGGAAATATACCTCCGCCTGTGTTGATCTTGCCATAAAGGCGATGGAATCTGATCATGATGGAGAACACGTCATAGACATGGACCAGGTTGCTGATGCCGTTGGGAAAGAAGGGCCAAAGCCAGAGTTCTACTATGCAGAAGAGACCCAACAAAATCGCTATACCTGCTCTGCATGCAACGATGTTAACGATATTCTCGGTCGCTACGGCTACTGCTCTACCTGTGGAACGTACAATGGACTGGGCGAATTGGAGAAAGACATCCTGAGCATCAAAGGCAAGATTACCGCAGGACAGGAATATGAAGATTACGTCAAGGATGCAGTTTCGGCTTTTGATAGCTATGCACGCCAAATTGCGAAGCAAATGGCAAATCGTATTCCGATGACACCAAATCGACGAAAGGAATGGGACAATAAGCTGTTCCATTCATTGAGACCACGAGCTGATGAGTTGAAGATGGTCTTTGACATTAACTTATTTGAGGGCATGTCACAGAATGATATTAATTTTGCAACTCTTATGTTTTTTCGGCGCCACGTCTATGAACATAACGGCGGCGAAGCCGATGAAAGATACCTGAAACAAAGCGGTGATACTTCGGTGCGAGTTAAACAACTTATTCGAGAGAGCAAAGAATCAGCCTTGAAAACTTCTGATCTTATTGTAGCCATCGGGAAGAATCTGCACACTGGCTTTCACAAGATTTTTCCACCCGAAGAGTTACCGTTAAAATACGAAAGCAGCCGTCAGAAAAGAATAAAACAGGGCAAGAGGTAAGATCTCCTGATGATTACGGCTGAAGAAATCATCGCAAAGATTATCTCGTTTATTACTGAAAAGATGGGGGAAGAAAAGGTGTCAGTGTGCATTCAAGATCCTAGCGCAACAGTTGGTGAAACGCATGAGCCGGACTGTGAGGACAAGAAAATGGGGACAGGC